>JADGBP010000270.1:0-1793 GCA_015231395.1 Desulfamplus sp.
TGTTTTCCAACTTTAAATAATAATTTTTTAGATTGTGATCAATTTGTGATTTAATACATTCTGCATCAAATGGTTTTGAAAAGTATCCATGCAATCTGCCTTTATTAATTGCATCGACCAATGGGTTGTAATCAGTAAAGCCTGTAAGCATGAAACGGAGCGTGTTGGGAAACTCTTCAGCAATGATCGCAAGCATCTCACTTCCTGTCATTTCTGGCATTCTTTGATCTGTAATCACAACCATAATGTCATTGGAGCGTAAAATATCAATGGCTTCCTGGGCAGAAGATGCCAAAAAAATATGGTATAAACGACGAAAGACGGCTTTAAAGCTGGTTAAATTTGCAGTATCATCATCAACATAAAGAATTGTTGGTTTTGATATTTCAGTTATATTTTTCATTATTTTTCCTCTTTGATGGGTAAAAGGACAGAAAATGTTGTTCCTGACTCTGTTGTGCCTGCATTAGTTGTTCCTAAATCATTCGTTTTTAAATATGCTATTTCTGAATTCATAATTCCTGATTTAGGTCTGCTTGTAACCTCAACTATACCGTTGTGTTCTTTGATAATGCCAATACTTATAGAAAGCCCCAACCCTGATCCTTTACCAACATCCTTGGTTGTGAAAAAAGGGTCAAAGATTTTATCTAAGTGCTCCGCAGCTATTCCAGGTCCATTGTCCTGTATGGCAACCTCAATATACTCCATACCCTCCCTTGACAGAACAGATGTTGTTATGACAATTCTTTTTCTCTCAGATGATTGTTTGCAAAATGATTGTCCAGAAGATATTTTTCCGCAAGATGATTGTTCAGAAGATGTTTGTTCAGAAGATGTTTGTTCAGAAGATGTTTGTTCAGAAGATGTTTTTCCGCAAGATGTTTGTTCAGAAGATGTTTGTCCACAAGAGGATTGTCCAGAAGATGTTTGTAGAGCATCAATTGCATTGGCTATGATATTTGTAAAAACCTGAATCAACTTTCCCGGGTGTCCATAGATTTTAGGAGTTATGCCATACTCTTTGATTACATCAATTTGATTATAATAACGAGTCTTAAGTATTACTAATGCAGAGCCTATAAGAGAGTGAATATCTATCTGTTTAAAGTCAAAATCATCCATTCGTGAATAGAGTCTAAGACTCAAGACTATCTCTTGTGTACGGTTGACTCCCTCCTTGATATTATCCATGAGTTCAGGAAGTTCTTTTATCAATACCTCAAAATCAATCTCTTCTTTTATGGAGTCCAAACGTTCACGAATGGAAACATCACTATGCGGGCATTTAAGGCAATGGTCTTTATAGAAAGAGAGAAGCTGCTCAATATCCTTTATATCCTGCTCCAACCCAAGGACACTGTTTTTGATGAAATTGACAGGATTGTTTATTTCGTGTGCAATCCCTGCGGTCAGCACACCCAATGCCGCCATCTTTTCAGACTGAACTAACTGTTTCTGAGCCTCATTCAGATCAGACAAAGTTTTTTCTAAAAGCTGATTTTTCTCTTCAACCATCTTCTGGACATGTGTGAGATTTAGATGTGTCCTGACTCTGGCATAGACTTCTTCAAACTGAAAAGGCTTAGTCACATAATCAACCGCCCCAATCTCAAACGCTTTAATTTTATCAAGCGTCTCTGTCAAGGCACTGATAAAAATAACACGTCTATTTTTAGTCTTCGGCACACCTCAAAGCCATCCATTTCAGGCATGTTGATGTCAAGCAAAATAAGATCAGGAGGATCGTTGAATGCGACATTTAGAGCCATTGTACTTTTTGGAAACGGTCT
>JADGBP010000270.1:1893-3949 GCA_015231395.1 Desulfamplus sp.
CGTCTATTTTTAGTCTTCGGCACACCTCAAAGCCATCCATTTCAGGCATGTTGATGTCAAGCAAAATAAGATCAGGAGGATCGTTGAATGCGACATTTAGAGCCATTGTACTTTTTGGAAACGGTCTTACCTGATAGCCTTTATCTGAAAGCATCTTTTCGAGAAGTTTCAAATTTGCCGGTTTATCATCAACGATCATTATTGAGTTGTTGAAATCGGTGTTAGGCATTTTTCATGTTATCCTTAGATTTATAAATATATAAACGTCCATGGACAGATGGGAATCCGTCCACCCCCGACCATAAAAAACAAATCTATTCTCACGGTAAAAGTTAAATAAATTCTCAGGAAAAATGAAAGTCAGTCTCAGGAAATATTCAGATCAGATGTCATGCACGATGCAATTTTTTTATCTTCCTCCATTGAATGGTGGACAAACCATTTTAGTAAAAACTGAACGAACTGATGATATTCATCCATATTCTCAGCTATTGAATTGATTTTGTTGGTCAGCAGATCAATCAAATCCCGATGGATTTCCTGATGTTCTTTAAAACCTGTGTAATTATAGTGCATCATAATATTCTCTTCACTGTAGAAGTGAAACCTTGTGTAATAGACAAGCTCCGTAAAGAGTCTCTGACAATAGGTATGGTCATGTCTCTCTGCCATCACAGTAGTAATACGTTTTATCAGTGACAGAAAATATTGGTGCTGATAATCAATTTCTGCAATACCGGTATTGTATTCCTCTTTCCACTGCAAATCTAACATTGCATAGGAGTTATTACGACTAACATTATGGTTATCTCTTCTCTCCATGTTCTATTTATCCCCGCTGTTTATCCGCTTGTCCTTCTCATTTTTGTTTAGGTTCAAGTTCTGATTCAAGTTCTGATTCAAGTTCTGATTCAAGTTCTGATTCAAGTTTTGGTTCTGAATATGAATCTGATTCTTCTCAGACTTTAAATAATCTCATCAACTGCTCATACTCATAATTGTCCGCAAGCTCCTGTAAGCGATTGGCAAGTTCAGCATCTGTCTTTGCTATTGTTTCAATACCAGCTTTTAGTCGTTCTATATATCCACCCTCAACCGCAGTGAACATCTCTTGAAGGAGTGTTTCAGGGGTATTCGCAAGTTCATCAGAAGTTAATATTCCAGATATTCTCTCCTTTTCTGATGACCAGCTCCCCGATGATGATGACCCGCTTTGATGTTGTGATGATGCAGATGACTCACTTTGTGATAGAGAAACTTCTGATGGTTCAGCCTCATAAATAAATTCTACTCCAAGATAAGTTGAAATAGCGTCAAAAATCTCAGCTTCCTGAAAAGGTTTGCGGATAAAGGCATCTGCACCGCTTGCCATAACCTCAATACGCTGCTCTTCCATGGCACTTGCACTGACAACAATCACAAAGGTTTTATCTCCTCTGTCAGATGCCTTGATTCGTTTTGTGGCTTCAACTCCGTCCATCACTGGCATCCGTATATCCATAAGAACCATTTGAGGTTGCCACGTATAAAAAATATCCAAAGCCTCCTGACCATCAGCCGCCTCCTTCAGACTTATGCCAATTGGTGCAAGAAGACGGGTCAGAACATCCCTATTAGTCTCCTTGTCATCAACAACAAGAATACGGCATTCATCTATATTAGACGTGTTGAGTGATAAGCCCTTTTGATTGTTCTCAGCTTCACTCTGTTCAGATTCATTGTGGTCGGGTTCACTGTTTTTTTTGCCAATATTTTTAATACCCAGCACCTTTCTCTTTTTCGGTTTGACAGGCACTTCTTTTTCAGCAACCCTGACAACTGGTAAGCTAAATGTGAACATACTACCTTTCCCGAGTTCACTCTCCACAAAGAGGCTTCCTCCCATTAGTTCAACATACTTACGGCAGATTGCAAGTCCAAGTCCTGTTCCCTCTTTTGATCTGCCCATGTCAGTTTGTTCAAAACTTTGGAATATGCTCTCATGGTCAACCTCGGCAATACCGACTCCAGTATCATTGACCTTAAAGATTAGAGAATATTCGGTTTCTGGAAGTAA
>JADGBP010000271.1 GCA_015231395.1 Desulfamplus sp.
GCATTGCACTGCTGTTGAATACATCTTCTGTAACGCCATGATTCTCCATTGCCTGCAACATGATACTTTTTCCGATATCCCTTGCAAAAAGATCCCTTTTTTTCTGCAACTGTCTGTTTACAGAACTCCTTGCTTTGGGTGTTTTGCATCTACCCTCCATATCAGCACTGATTTCAACGGGTTCACTCGAAGTTATGATTTCTACGATATCACCATCTGCAAGTATATATGCCCTACTGACCTTACGGTTATTAACTTTGGCATAATCACATCTGTCCCCAAGGTCGCTATGAACCTTATAGGCAAAGTCAAGAACAATGCTTCCGGTGGGCAAATACTCCATATCTCCTTTTGGAGTGTAAACAAATATCCTGTCATCTTCGGTCAACTGGCGAATCATATTTTTTCTATTTACTGCCGACCCCTGATACTCGCCTATGTTTTTAAGTATATCGGTAATTCCTCTTCTGTATGCCGCAGTATTTTCAGGCTCGTCCCAATGCAGAAGCAGCCCTTTTCGGGCAACACGATCCATCTCTGCGGTTCTTATTTTTATAAGATACCGGCTCTCTTTGTGTGCAATTCTTAAATGAATACTCCTGTAACCATTGGTTTTGGGATTGGCAATGAAATCACGGATTGTTTTTGGAACAAGAGAACAAAAGGAGTTGACAATACCCAGTGCTGTATAGCAATTGATCAGATCATCTGTATCCATTACAATGGTAAAATCGACTATGTTTTCAGCATTATCTATATCAAGGGATTTTGTTTTATCCGAGTAAAAAGCATGAAGACTTCTCAACCTTGATATTACAGTGATGTTAAAAGGAAATACTTTTAACCGGTTTTCAAGCATGGATTTGATCTCATTGATTTTTGAGTTATTTTCTTCACTGTTCATAATAGAGAGCAAACGTTTGCTTTTTTTGGGAAAAAGCTGCTTCATAGCAAGTTCAAACAGAATCCTCTTGATTGAAAAAAGCCCCAGTTTTTCTGCAAGTGGTCCATATATCTCAATTGTCTCATGGGCAATGCGTTGGCGTTTGTGCACTTTGAGCGAGTTGAGAGTCTGCATGTTGTGAATTCTGTCTGCAAACTTGATAAGAAGAATCTCTGGATGTCGACTGGACATTAAAACCAGTTTTTGGTAGGTCATGTCTTTATTGATGCTGGAATCAAGACTCATCATCTTCAATTTTGTGCAGCCATTCACAAAAACAGCTACATTTTTGCCAAATTTTTTTTCTATATCCATTGTAGTGAGATCTGCTACGTCTTCCACAATATCATGTAAAATTGAGGCGGCAATCAATTCAGGATCTTTGAGTTCAAGAGTTCCAGTAATAATCTCTGCAACAGCAATGGGATGATTGATGTAGAGTTCTCCTGATTTTCGGGTTTGATCAGCATGGTTATTATATGCGAACTCAAGAGCGTCAAAAACCAGATTTTTACTTCCAACAAGGGGAGATTGGAGGCAGATGTCTAACACAGTTTTGTATTTTTCAAGCGGGATTTTTTGACCAAACTGCTCAAAAAATAAGTTTTGAGCAGCCAGTGCAGACTGATCAACAGGTAAGGATTGTTTTATTTTAGTATTTTGAACAGATTTTTTCATATTTTTCACAATATTCTTTATTTATTTCAGAATGTTCTTTGTTTGTTTTACAATATTTTTTATTTATTTTACAATGCTATTCATGTTTTTACAATGTTCCTTCATAAATAGGAAAAAAATATAACCCGTTAATTTAGAATAAAATAAGGAGACTCAACAATGAATAAAAATAGTACATTAGTTTATGCTTTAAGTACATGCAGCCACTGTAAGGCTGCAAGAAAGTTTTTAACTGAATGCGATGTTCAATTCTCATGCGTGGAAGTAGATTCCCTAACCGGTGAAGAGAGACATAAAACCATTGCGGATATAAAAAAAATTAATCCAAGATGCTCATTTCCAACAATTGTGATTAATGACAAGGTTATAGTGGGATTTCAGGCAAATGAGATTAAAGAGGCATTAGGACTCGAAACAGACTGAAGGTAATAATACAAAGATTTGAATGAGCTGAAGGAGATAGAAAATGGATGTTAAAACATTGTATAATAGCCTAAAAAAAATTCAGGAACCGAAAGGCTATTTTTTTAACAAGGATATTGATCTTGTTCATGAGCTGTTAGAGTCTCTTATGAAAAACAAAGATTTCTATGGCTACATGGCCTGTCCCTGTCGTCTTGCCACCGGCAATAGAGAAGATGACAAGGATATTATCTGTCCATGTGAGTATAGGGAAGCTGATGTTAGTGAGTATGGTGCGTGTTTTTGCGGTCTTTATGTCTCGGCAGAACTCAACGACAAAAAAGTAGAAGCCCAATATGTTCCTGAAAGACGACCTCCTGAAAAAGTTTTTTAATACATGAGAAATTTTTTAGTGTAGGAGAAAGTTTTGTGTCTGGATCTAATGGATTTTGTGTCTTGGCAGCCAATATAAGTCAAAGCCCTACCCTACTCCTTGCCCAAAGGAGAGGAAAAGATAAACACTCCTCTCCTCTTTTGAGCAAACTCGAGACAAACACATCGTCCCCTTTTAGGAATACTGGAGACAAATACGCCCTACCCTTTTGGGATGGTTGAGGTCGAGCAAAATAACAAAGTCATTATCTGAAAAACGTCCATGTTCAGATTGGAATCCGTCCACCCACGATCATGAAAAGCAAACGTGTTTTCACGGTAAGTACGGCAGACACAAAATCCTTTAGAATCCGATCTATTTATACTCATACTCTTTTGAAGGAAAGACCCCTGCCCTGACTTCATCCGCATACTGTTTGAGTCCCTGTCGTGCCGCAAGACTGAGATCAGCAAATTTTTTGACAAATTTGGGCAGCGTTCTGTTATTGATGCCAAGCATGTCATGGAGCACAAGAATCTGACCATCACAATCTGGTCCTGCACCGATGCCGATAGTCGGAATTTCAAGAGATTGTGTGATTTTTGCCGCAATGGGAGATGGAATACCCTCCAGTACCACGGAAAATGCCCCAGCTTCTTGAACTTTCAACCCATCTGCCATAAGCCGCTCTTCATCTCGCTGCACCTTGAATCCTCCCATCTGGTGGACAGATTGTGGCGTTAACCCAATGTGAGCCTGAACCGGAATTCCGGTTTTGGAGATAGCACGGATTACATCACATACATCAGCTCCTCCTTCTAATTTAACCGCAGAAGCACCAGCCTCTTTTAAGAATCTGCCAGCATTATGTATCGCCTTTTCAATAGAGAGATGATAGGACATGAAAGGCATATCTCCCACCACCATGGAATATGAACATGCTCTTGATACCATTGCTGTGTGATATAAGATTTCATTCATGGTGACCGGAAGAGTGTTCTCCTTGCCCTGTACAACCATTCCAAGTGAATCCCCGACAAGAATAATATCAATGCCCGCTGCGTCCACCATGCCTGCAAAAGGATAATCATATGCAGTTAATGCCGTGATTTTTTTTCCATCTTTTTTCATCTTGTAAAGCGATGATGTTGTTACTCTGTTTTGCATGGTTATCTCCTCATTTTTTGAATTATTAAGCGATCTTGGGATTGTTAATTTGCCTCATAAGTCGAATCTGGTTATTTTTAACACTTCTTAAATTCATGTTCAACTCAATTGTGAACAATTTTAACATATTCCAACCCGCTGCCACCTTATAAAAAAGATTTAGTGATTGACTCTAAACCATATAAACGAGTATAGAAAAGATTTATTTTCATTGTCTGAATCTCGTCTGAATCTTGCCTGAATGTGGAAGATGACGCATGTAAACTGGAAGTTGCATGATTCAGGGGATAAAAGGCAATTAATATGTAAACGTCCATGGTCAGATTGGAATCAGTCCACCCCCGACCATGAAAAGCAAACGTGTTTTCACGGTAAA
>JADGBP010000272.1 GCA_015231395.1 Desulfamplus sp.
GCCTTTAAATACATTCTATGAACTGTGGACACGTAAAGAATCGGTTGTTAAAGCTCTTGGTACTGGAATTTCAACTAATCTGAACACCTTTTGTGTTAGCATGAATGCTGCGGTTCTAAATGACACGGTATGGTACACTCATCCCATTATGATTAACCCTGATTATATTTCTCACATTGCTGTAAGAGAGCAGCATCCAGAAATATTCATTAAATATATATCGTTATAACCGGTCATGATTGGAATCTAACTGGAATCTAATTGGAGGAAAATCATATGAACAACCTCTAAGTGTGAAGGGTAGGGGGCATTGGAGATTTTTATGAAAAAAGTATTTTTTTATTTTATTATGGCGTTAATGTTTACAGCGTCTTCTATTACTATTAGCGGATGTTCCAATGATAAAAAAGAAGACGATTCAAAAAAAGGGGCTGTAAGTTCGGAGCAGGAAGCTGTAAGTTCGGAGCAAGGTGCCATTAAAACATTAACAGATAAAGTTGCAAAAGAAGCTGTAAGCAGACTAAACACACCAATTGAAAAGGCTCGTGCAGTAAAAGATAAGCAGGAAGGTGACTACACTGATATGGAAAAAACATTAAAAGAGTAAAAGCTCATGGCTGGATTCCAGCCGCCCCCGACCGTGAAAACAAGCATGTGTTTTCACGATACAATTTCTATTCCAGTTCAATGCTGTCCGGTTAGGTTTGGACATCCATGTTAGGTTCTTGCGGGGTGATTAATGCTTAATGGCATTACCTTGCAAGCTGATTCATCTCAAATATAGGCAGGCAGATAGACAAGACAATAAATCCGACTACCGTTCCCATGAACAATATTATCAGAGGTTCAAGCAGTGCAGTCATTGCAATCAAGCTGGATTCTGTCTCTCTTTCAAATAGCTGTGCTGTTTTTTCCAGCATCTGTTCGAGTTTGCCGCTCTTTTCGCCCACTTTAATCATCTGTACAGAAAGCGGGAGAAATTCTCGATTGCCGTCAAGGGCATTTCCAAGGTCTCCTCCCTGTTTCACAATTTCCGTTGCTAAAATGATTTTTTGTTGAATCACGCTGTTTCCAGTGGTGTTGCGTGCAATATCAAGGGCTGTCAGCATGGGAACTCCATTGGCAAGAAGAGAACCAAGTATTCTTGAGAATCTGGCGACCGCGTTTTTCTTGATAAGTTTTCCCACTTTGGGAATATTTAGAAGAAATCCATCTGTCATCTGGAGTCCTTTTGAAGTTTTTCTGATACCATAGATTGCAATGGTTATTATCATGGGAATCATAAGAACAACCCACCAGAAGGATTGGAAAAAAGAGCTCAGTGATATAAGCAAACGGGTAGGTGCGGGTAGCTGTTGATTCATGTCAGCAAATATCTTTATGATACCAGGGACAATATAGGTTATGAGAAATATCAATACCCCGGTGCCTGTAATGCTCATAAGAATGGGATAGGCAAGAGATGTCTGAATTTTTTTACGAGTATCTTCCTGTTTTTCGGTTATGTCAGCAAGTCGTTCAAGCACAAGTTCCAAAGTGCCTGAAGACTCTCCGGCATGAACCATATTAATGTAAACTGCAGAAAAAACAGATGGATATAAAGAGAGTGCCTGAGAGAAACTTTTGCCCTCTTCTATGGACTCCTTGATTTTAGACAGCACCCTTTGAAAGGATTTTGATTCTGTCTGTGGAACAAGAGTCGAGACTGCGGAAACAAGCGGAAAACCCGCAGAAATAAGAGTTGCAAGCTGTCTTGTGATAATTGAAATTTCAGAGCGGCTGATTCTGGAAAAGGGTATGGAACCAAAAAAGGATTTATGTGAGTGATTATTTGAAATTTCACTGTTGATCTCATTGATGGACACAGGAAAAATATTTTGCTGCCGCAGCTTTGAGCCAGCCGAAAAAATGCTGTCAGCATCAATTATGCCGTTTTTCTTTTTGCCTTTATTAGTTAAAGCACTGTATTCAAAAACAGTCATGCGTATTTTTATCCTTTAAAGTGCCTGAGCGGAGAGAATCGCCCTTACTGGTGCTGGATACCCTTCTATTGTTTTTAACGGATTTTCAGGAGCAAGGAAATCTGTCAGAGACTCTGTCTGAATCCATGGTGTTTTTCTCTGCTCTTCGGTTTCTGTTCTTGAGATATCAATACATCTGATATTCCCGAAACCTGTTCGTTTCAGCCATGATTCCATAACTTTGATGCTGGGAATAAAAAAGACATTTCTCATCTTGGCATATCTCTCTTCAGGAAAAAGGCAGATATGCTGGTCTGACTCAATGATCAGATTCTCCAGAATCAGCTCTCCCCCCCGCCTCATCAATTCATTGATTTTTTTGAGCATATCCAGAGGCGACTTTCTGTGATACAGAACCCCCATGCAGAATACCGTGTCAAAGTAACTGGTTATTGCCGGTAAATCATCAAAAGATACCGGTAGACAGAATATATTCTCTAAATTAAGGTATTTCTGCAATGCAAGATATTGAAAATAAAAAGTGTATTGTGGTTCAAGCCCAAGTACCATTTTAGGATTTTGGGCTGCCATTCTGAACATGTAATAGCCATTGCTGGAGCCAATATCCAGAACTCGCCTGTTTTCAAGCGGTGCTATTTGATGTATGAAACGATCCCATTTAATCCATGATTGCCATTCTGAATCAATGTTTATTCCAAACAGCTCAAATGGCCCCTTTCGCCAAGGGGCAAGCTGCATCAGGTTTGACTTGAGCTGATCCGCCATTTTATCTGATATTTCTGCTTGTTTTCCTACTGCCACTCTATTCTTGTCAACTGTCCGACAACAAAGAGCTGATTCTACAGCCGGCAAGTTTTCAAGTGCAAGAGTGTATTTGAGCAGATTACCTTTAGGATTGGCAAGCAACTTACGCTGGGAAGAGATAAGAGCATCAAGTTTCGGCAGAAACTCAGTTATTTTTAATGTTTGATGGTATTTGAGGAGTTTTTCCATTGACAGCCTACTTTAATTCCCATAGTTCAATCGATTTATAAGATAAGATGGCAAACATAATTTTGTCATTTTCTTTCTTACACATTCAATATCATATTTTACTCTATGAACAGATACTGATTTTGAATCGCTATTATAAATAATATATGAAGATCTTGTATCCTGATCTCTGGGTTGACCAACACTACCGGCATTTATTATATATCGTTTGTTGTCCAGATCCAAAAAAAACTCAGAAGCATGCTCAATTTTTTTTACAATTTTCTTTGTGTCATCTAATTCGAAAATAGCACATTTATGTGTGTGACCTACAAAGCACATTGATTGATTTGGTAGTTCAAATAATCTATCTTTAATTTGTTTAAATAGAACATAAAAATTTTCAACTCGGATTCCAGCACTATGAATTATTTTAAACTGATATTTTTTTGAAAGCAAATACGGTTTAAATTGATTTATCTTTTGCAGGTGAACATCTGCAAGTTGTTTTAAACATAACTCCAAAGATGTTCTGGCAAAGTCATTGAAGTCAGACTTAATAGCTTTTCCCATTATGTATTCTTCATGGTTTCCTATAACTGACGTAATTCCATTCTCGATTAACAGGTTTATACATTCTTTTGCTTCTGGTCCATAACCAACTACATCTCCTAAGCAGACTACTTTATCGACATTATTAGCACTAATATGCTCAAGGACGCTTTTTAGTGCATCCTGATTTCCATGTATGTCAGATATAAAGGCAAGTTTCATAATATCTTCATTAAAGCTATTTTTTAAAAGCAAATACTGGTCATTATCATTATTTTGAGTATTATAAAAATAACGTTTAAATCAGGGGCGCGGCTTTTGGCGTCCCCTGCATTTTTTTGTTAAGTGCTACGCATCATCATCCCATGAGTTTAGAAAATCGGCTAATATATCACCGTGACATAATTCAGGTTTGCAA
>JADGBP010000273.1 GCA_015231395.1 Desulfamplus sp.
TAAGAACAGAAAAGAAATTTTTATATTGAGCAGAGTTATATTGAGCAGTTATATTGAGCAGAAAGGAAGATTACAGATTATTGAATTTTAAGATATTTAATAGATTAACAATACCTCAATTGGTTGCAGGGGGCTCCGTTTTTTTTGTAATATGCGACAATTTTGCTTTTTTCAGGAACGTGGTACATACATATCCTGTCTCATTAGACTATTTGGCACAGCTATCCTCCATACCAGTTCTGCTATTCATTGTTATAATGCTCATCTTGAACATTGTCTGTTCAAGATACACCATCAAGCCAATTCTTATCATACTGCTGCTCATCTCCTCGCTGGCAGCCTATTTCATGGATACTTACAATATTTTCATCGGTACCCACATGCTTCAGAATATTCTTGAGACAAATGCCGATGAATCTTTAGAACTCCTCAGTCCTAAATTGCTTTTTTATTTTTTCTTTTTAGGAGCACTACCGGCATATTTTGTCTCAAAAGTAGAACTGATTCGACAACCGATTAAAAAAGCGATTATGCTGAAAATAAAAATAGTTGGCATATCCTTGTTATGCATGGCTGTTATACTATTTGCTTTCAGCAGGTTCTACACATCTTTTTTCAGAGAACATACACCTATACGTTACTACACCAACCCTACCTACTACATCTATTCAGCCGGCAAATACATACATGAATCATTAACAGAACAAATTACAACAATAACTCCTCTTGGAAGAGATGCTGTCAATGCTAATTATAACCCTATTACAAACACTGCTCTTATTACAAATATTCCTCTTGCAAAACCGGAATTGATAATTCTTGTAGTGGGAGAAGCGGCAAGAGCAGACCATTTCTCATTAAACGGCTATCATCGGGAAACCAACCCCCTTCTGAAACAGACGGATGTATTCAGCTTTTCCAATGTCTCTTCCTGCGGCACTACAACTGCCATTTCCGTGCCATGCATGTTTTCAAACTTAGGTAGAGACGGTTACACGGATAAAAAGGCAAAATCCAGTGAAAATCTTTTAGATGTACTCTCTTATGCTGGCGTCAATGTTCTGTGGAGAGATAACAACTCTGACTCTAAAGGTGTTGCTCTCCGTGTTGACTATGAAGAGTTTAAAGAGCCTGAGACAAATCCTGAATGTGACGAGATTGAGTGCAGAGATGTGGGAATGTTGAACGGGCTTCAAAGATATATTGATGCCAGAAAAAAAGAGGATATCTTGATTGTACTTCACCAAATGGGTAATCACGGTCCCGCCTATTATAAGAGATACCCAAAATCATTTGAGAAATTCATACCTGTGTGCAGGACGAATGAACTTGGTGACTGTACTCAGGATGAAATTGTCAATGCCTATGATAATGCCATACTATATACTGACTATTTTTTATCCAAAGTTATTGAACTGCTAAAACACAATTCAGAGCAATTTCAAACTGGTATGGTCTATTTTGGAGATCATGGTGAATCTTTAGGAGAGAATGGAATCTATCTTCACGGCGTGCCGTATGCCATTGCTCCGAAAGCACAGACTCATATTCCGGCGATTTTCTGGTTTGGAGAAAACTTCAAAGTTGACAGAGAAAAACTCAAGCAACAAATTGATAATAACTACTCTCAGGATAATCTATTCCATACAATTTTAGGAATTATGGGAATTAAAACGGCTGTTTATAACAGGGAGTTGGATATTTTGAATGAATATTAATTTAGAAGATTTTGCCAGATCAAAAATTTTGGTTATAGGGGATATCATGCTGGACTGTTACCTTTGGGGAAAGGTTGAGCGGATATCCCCTGAAGCACCAGTTCCCATTGTCCAAACCCTAAAAAGAACCTACATGCTCGGAGGTGCGGGCAACGTGGCTCTCAACCTTGCGTCTCTTGGATGCCAGAGTGATATCATATCCATCTGCGGCAATGACAGAGCTGGCAGCCAACTAAAACAGATGCTGGTTGAACACGACATTACCAATTACCTTATAGCAGATGATGCACATCTAACTATCAGCAAAACCAGAATAATGGCTCTGGAGCAGCAGTTGCTGCGTATTGATGAAGAAAAAATCCAGACACTAAGCTCTGAACTTGCAACATCGCTAATGTCGCAAATTAAAGGAATGATTACTGCATACAAGGTCGTTATTCTGTCAGACTATGGCAAGGGGCTTCTCCAGACACCTCAGATCACAGAGTCTATCATATCGCTTTGCAGAGACAACAATATCTTTGTTTTGGTTGATCCCAAAGGCATGGACTGGAGTCGATATCAACATGCTACCTGCGTGACTCCCAACAGTGCAGAACTCAATCTTGTGGCACATGAGAATATTGAAACTGAAGCCGACCTGATATCTGTTTCACAACGCATTAAAACTCAATACTCTCTCGAATGGCTGCTTGTAACAAGAGGTTCTAAAGGGATGTGTCTGACCGGTGGAGAAACTCTTGAATATGGAGATAGCCGAAACTATAGAGATAGCCAAGAATACAGAATTAGTCAAAAATACAGAGACAACCAAAAATACGAGGATAGCCAAGAATACGGAGATAACCAAGAAAAACAACAGAGCGGGAGCCCTCCTCCCCTGATGATTCCAACTCAGGCAAGACAGGTTTATGATGTTTCTGGTGCAGGTGATACTGTCATTGCCGTGCTGGCAGCGGGTATTTCCATTGGTCTCTCCTTTCAAGATGCAGCAATTCTTGCAAATAAAGCAGCAGGAGTAGTAGTAGGAAAGGTTGGCACTCAGCCTATCACAAAGGATGAGCTTGAGACGGTTTTACGATGAAATATTTATTCCACCTGTTCAATATCGCCTGTTTAACAGCCACAATGTTTCTACTGGTGGAGACACTCTATAAACATTTAGATGCGGTACTCATAGGGTCGAATTACAAGACCACATCCGGTAATACAGTATCTGGAGATATCGCATCTGCAGATATCGTATCTGGAAACGATCAATCTTCCAGAAAATATGTCGCTGCTCCACCGTTTACTCATTATGAGATAATTAACAACAGAGATATTTTCAGAACATCAGGAAAAGTGACTGACCGTAAAGATGCTGAATTAATCTCTGAAAAGGAAATAGCATCTCTTGAAAAGACAGATCTCAAACTGAAACTGTGGGGAACTGTAACCAGTGGTACAGATTTGGAAAACTATGCGGTGATTGAGACAGATAAGGATAAAAAACAGGGGCTTTACAAAAAAGGGGATGAGATTGAGGGGGCGGCTATTAAAAAAATCCTCAGATTCAGTGTGATTCTTACACGCAATGGTAAAGATGAACGGCTGGAAATGGCAGAAGAAAGTCAGTCTCAGAAAAGTAGCCATAGTGCGTCAGCCAATAAAAAGCCATCAACATCAATATCCGGTGAGGCTGAGGATAAAATAAATGTCTCTATAAAACGTTCACTGATTGAAGATTCAATGAAAGATATCAATGCTCTTATGAATCAGGTACGGGTAAGACCTCATTTTACAGGTGGGAATGCAGACGGAATTCTGCTATATGGCATTAAACAGAATTCAATGTTCAAGGATATGGGGATTCAGAATGGAGATATTATCATGGGAGTCGATGGTACAGAGATAAAGTCCGTGGAAGATGCCGTTTCATTGTACGACAGGCTTAAAAACTCCTCAGATATCAATATGCAGATCAGAAGACGCGGTCAGGTAAAGGAAATTTCATATCATGTTGAATAACCGTTTAATTATTTTAAACAAGTCTGTTTTATCTTATACTGCACTTTTTTTATTCTTGATCTCACCTTTTTGTGTCTATAGAAACCAGTTTGCTGATCTGTTGATTTCTGTTTTGTTGCAGCTTGTTATGAATAAATTCAAGGTTGGTGGTCTTTCCACTTCTGCCTGGACCATAATAAACAATTTTGATTTGT
>JADGBP010000274.1 GCA_015231395.1 Desulfamplus sp.
GAGATTAAAGTTAAAGTGGGAGATCAGGTTAAATCTGGACAGGTGGTTGCAATCATGGAAGCCATGAAGATGGAGAATGACCTTCCAAGTGCTCTGAATGGAACTGTAAAAGATATCCGTGTGCAAAAAGGTGCTCAGGTCTCCACCGGTGATGTGCTTATTGTTATTGGATAGTTTAAAAATAACTTCACGAAAGATGCTGATTAATAACAACTCAGGGGAGTCATGATTTTGAACCCCCTGTTTTTTAAATGGAGACTCTTTTTTATGCTTGAAACAAAAATTGAAGACCAGATTATGATTGCTACCTTAACCAACGGTAAAACCAACTCCATCACAAGACAAACCCTTGATGACTTAAAAGAGTGTGTAGCAAAAACCAACAAGGATGAAAATATCAAAGGTATTATTCTTACCGGTCAGAACAGATTTTTTTCCAGCGGATTTGATCTTTATACATTTATGGGATTTGAGAATATTGGGCAGCCTGTGGAATTTCTCGGTTACGCGGATGAGGTCTTTTTAGATCTTTTTCTATGCTCAAAACCCGTAGTGTGTGCCATGAATGGTCATTCAGCTGCAGGAGGTTTGATTCTGGCAATGGCGGCAGACTACAGAATCATTGTAAATCATCCTAAAATAAAAGTAGGCATGTCTGAAATTAAAATTGGAGTTCCTCTGTCTGTTGCCCAGAGTGCCATCATGAGATTTGGTCTTGATTCAGACAAAAAATTCAGAGATGTTATGTATTTTGGTGAAATGGTAGATGTTGCCAAAGCTCTTGAAAAAGAGATTGTGGATGAGGTTGTTGAAGCTGATGAGTTGATAGCACGGGCTAAAAAAATTATCTCCATGTGGATTGACACTCCGGGAAGACCATTCTGCCGTATTAAAGAAGAACTGAAAAAAGAGGCTGGAGATTATATAAGAAAAAGAATGGCGGAAAAAGACTGGCATTCCGCCTTGAACTGTTTTTTCAACAAACAGGTGAAAGATACTTTAGCCTTTGTTCAGTCCACTATGGAATAATATCAGTTCAAAATAATATCAGTTCAAAATAATATCAGTTCAAAAGAATATCAGTTCAAAAGAATATCAGTTCAAAATAATATCAGTTCAAAAAAATATCGGTTCAAAAGAATATCGGTTCAAAAGAATATCGGCTCAAAATAATATCGGCTCAAAATAATATCGGCTCAAAATAATATCATCATGGAGAAGGGTTCTTCATTACTGATAAATTCTCAAGAGCTTTCCGTATCAATTGGCAGAGCTCTTGAGGATTAAATGGTTTATAGAGTAGATAGTTATACTTATTTGCACTGATTTCAGCTTTATGTTGTAATGAGTAGCCTGGACAAAAAACAATTGGTATATATGGGTTGGTTTTACGAAGCATCTCAGCCACTTCAATCCCATTCAGTCCGGGCATCTCAATATCCATAATTACAATATCCACTTTATTGCTGATGAACAGATCAGCAGCTTCAGTGCTCTTTGTTGTACATATGGTATGATATCCCACTTCAGTTAAAGCAACGGAAATGGAATCAACAATATCTTTTTCATCATCAATTATAAGAACTGATTCTGTTCCGTGCTCTATTTTCGCTTGAGAAGCTTCAATTTTCTTTGTGATCTCATCGCTGCATGGAAAAAACAGATGAAAAGAACTTCCTTTTCCTAATTCACTTTCTACAACAATGCTCCCCTGATGCTCTTCTACAATAGCTTTTACAGTACTGAGTCCAAGCCCTGTTCCCTGTCCCTGCTTCTTTGTAGTATAAAAAGGCTCAAAAATTCTGGACTGTGTCTCTTTATCCATTCCACATCCATGATCATGAATTGTAAGTTTCACATAATTTCTTGTATTTAATGGCTTATCTATAATTTTATCAGCAGACTTGTTTATAATCATTCCCGGGTTATGCGAAGACTCTGCAACAGACACATCCACAGACTCCTCAACAGACACATCCACAGACTCTGCAACAGGCATCGCCACAGACTCCACAACAGGCATCGCCACAGACTTCAGAACAGGCATTGGAACGGAAAACTCATCAACAGGCAGGGTTACTTCGTCAAGCTCAATTTTTAACAGCCCTTTCCCATTCATGGCATGGACAGCATTCACACACAAGTTTATGACTACCTGATGAACAGCAGTAAGGTCAGCTTTTATTTTAAAAGGTCTGTCAGTCATGACAAGCGAAAATTCAATAGATTTTGGAAATCCTATTTTTAATAGTTTAATAATCTCTTTAATCTGAATCTTTAACCTTAGAGTCTCTTTTCTATTCTCACTTTTTCTGGAAAAATTGAGAATTTGCATTGAAAGATCTGCCAGTCTCTGGGTAGAACTATATATTTTACCGAGCATTTCATTCTCTTTTCCGGTAATACGACTCATAAGAATCTGAAGATATCCAAATATTGGGGTAAGAATATTGTTGATATCATGCAAAATGCCTCCGGCAAGAGTGCCAATAGCTTCCATTTTTCTGGTCTGCTCAAGTTGTTGCCTGAGACAGTCCTCCTCCTGTTTTCTTGCAAGATAACCCTTGACTCTGGCTTCAACCTCAAATGCAAGAAGAGGTTTTGTAAGATAATCCTGTGCACCAAGTTGAAAACTTTTGACTCTGTCTTCCGGTTCTACTTTTGCCGTAACAAAAAAGATCCCAATTTGTGCTGTTTTTGGATTTGCTCTTAATCTCCTGCACAGCTCCCATCCGTCCATATCAGGCATCATAATATCCATGAGAATCAGATCTGGTTTAAATTTTTCAGCAAGTTCAATGGCTTTAAAAGGATTTTTAGTGGCCATAAAATCAGAGTATTTCTCAATAATTTTACTTAATATCTCAATATTGATGACTTCATCATCAACAATTAGAATCAAAGGCTTTTTTCGGTTTAGCAAATTCATAAAAACCTCCAAGAAAATTCCTACCCTTTATGGGTAGGAGGATTTGCTTACAATTTCAACCCTATTTTATCTGCAAGCTCATTTAGTAACTCTTTTGCATCGTCAAAATCATAAATAGCAACACGTGCAATCATTTCTGTGATAACCGGAGATATTAGCATTTGTGACAAACTCTCCAGAACCTCATGAGCTTTTACAGGATTATAAGCATCTAAATAGTTTGCCAAGTTTATAAAAAGTGTTTGCAAAGCATCTTTGTTTTCAATTGATTTTAGATCAAACTGTTCAATCTCTCTATTTTCAGCCCTATTTTCATCTCTACTATCAAATTTATTTTGAGCCTTATTTTCGTCTTTATTTTCAGCTTTGTTCACAATGGTGCTCAATCTATTTTGTTGATCCTCATCTGCTGGTTCTGTATAAGAGACATCTATTATTTCGTCTTTATTCTCAATACTATCAACAATATCCATCATATTTTTTTCGTCTTCCGACTCTTCCGGAGGAATATCTGTATTGTTAATGGCATTCACTAAGACCTTGATTTTTATTTCAACATCTCTGATCAAAGGTTCCAGCGACAAGAGAGCTGGATTGAGTGTTGATAAATCCGGATTGGGTATTGATACATCGGTATTGAGTGTTGAGCCATCCGGATTGGGTATTGATACATCGGTATTGAGTGTTGAGCCATCCGGATTGGGTGTTGACACATCTGAATTGAGTGTTGATATGTCTGGATTGAGCAAAGGCTTGTCGTTTCCATCTGAATCGCCTGTTTCTGTTTTCATAAGGTTACGACAGGCAAAATCAAGCTTTTCACAGGCTTCAAACAGATCTTTTGCACAGATACTGCCGCTACTTCCTTTTAGTGAATGGGCAAGCTGTTGAAGCTTAATCAAATCACCTTCATAAAAAATGGTTGGAACATCATTTGCTTTTGAAGTAAGTTCCTCGGTAAATCCTTTGAGAATTTCAATGTAATCCTGTGA
>JADGBP010000275.1 GCA_015231395.1 Desulfamplus sp.
AATCTCATTTCAGAATGGGAAAACCGTCAACATCTTGATAACTATATGATGTCAGGAAGATTTAGCGTTCTGCTTGGAACAAAGAGCCTCCTGTGCAAACCGATAGAAATTAAGATTTTTACTGTCTCGGATTGTGAAGGGATAGAAGCTGTTGATGCTGTAAGAAAAAAGATTAAACTTATCTATCCTGTATTATCGTTCATTGTTAAAAATTAAGATAACGAATAATTCCTAAAAAAAGCACAAAGATCGTGAATACTTATTTTTTGGGTGTGTGAATATAGCAGACACACCTTAAATATCAGTGTCTTTTTTGGCACTGAATAATAAAACAACTGCTATACAAAATTTAAGGAGATTTAATATGCCGAACAAAGATGGAACAGGCCCACAGGGTCAGGGTAGTGGAGCAGGAAAAGGCGGTGGTGGTGGACAAGGTGGTGGCGGCGGTCAGGGTAAGGGGGGGGGTCGTGGTCAAGGTGGCGGTGGCGGTCAGGGTAGAGGCGGTGGAGGCGGACAAGGTGGTGGCGGTGGTCAGTCATCTGCCAGACCCGACGAAAAAAAAGATAAATAGTTAAGATGTTGACTGCCTGAGGATATTCTCCTCAGGCATCTTTATTAATTAAAAAGGAGGAAAACAATGGGAAGCAAATACAAAGAGGTATTGATGGCAGGTTTGGCGACACTCATGATTCCGATAGCTAAATTAATCATAGATGCAATTTTGGAAAGAATGTCGAATAAAAAATATATTGGATCAAAATCTGAGGGAAAAGATAGAGAATCCTACTCCAGCCGATATACAGCGAAACTAAACGACATAAGTTCCTGATAGATGCAAACAATAAGTTCGTAAAATGCTTCAGGTGAGAGATGAAAAATAAAATTGAAAATCTAAAACGAGGCAGAAGAATAGCCTTTATTTCATCACTTGTGGCTCTTTTATCAGCACTTGTGAAAGGTATTGTTGGTTATCTGTTTAATTCGCCTGTCTTGATAGCTGATGCTTTTAACAGTGCTGCTGACTTTATGAACCATGCTGCTTCAGGATTTGGTCTCTGGATAGCATCAAGAGATAAAACGACAAAGTTCCCTTACGGATTATACAAAGCTGAAACCATTGCCTGTTTACTGATAGGTGGATTAGTAATCACGGTTGGCATTGAGTTATTTCGGGATGGATTTGATAAACTCCTACATATTGATGCCGTAGAAGAGTTTCCTGTTTTCCCTGTTGCTGCAAGTCTGTTTTCGGCTATTTGTGCATTTATTGTCGCAAAAATGGAATCTAAAGTTGGTAAAGAAATTGGCTCTCAGTCACTTATTGCCAATTCCCGTGAGCAGATTCTGGATATTTTCACATCTTTAGTTGTGCTGATAGGAATAGTCCTTGCCTATTTCAAAATTCCGTATGTAGAAGGCAGCATCATTATTCTGATCTCTGGTCTTCTTTTCAAATTAGGTGCTGAAAATATCTGGACATCTCTTTTAATCCTTATGGATGCAAACTTAGAACCTGAACTGCAAGTTGATATTGAAAATAAGATAAACACAATATATGGCGTTAAAGGTGTCAGTTCCGTTAAAATCCGCCAGTCAGGACCTTTTAAAATGGTCGAATGCGTCATCGCAACCAAACCTTCTCTCCCATTATACAAAGCCCATGAACTGGCGGATAAGGTGGAAGATATTATCGAAAAAGACCACAAACAGATCGAATCTGTTTTTATCCATGTGGAGCCAATGAACGAGAAGAGTCTTTCAGCCATGATCCCTGTCAAGAATATAGATGGGCTGCAATCGCAAATACATGGACATTTTTCAAGAGCACCTTATTTTGTTTTTTTAAAATTAATAGACAAACAGATTACGATTGAAAATTTCTACACCAATGAATTCCTTTCTGAAACACAACATATTGGTATAAAGGTTGCGAGGGTTGCTATTGCGAACAAGATAGATTTGCTGTTTATAGTGAATATTGGTGAAATATCATTTCACATATTAAAAGATAGTATGGTGGATATATACAAAGTAAATAAAGGGGTTTCGGTCAAAGAGATCATGGATAACTATTGCCTTAACAAGCTGCAACATCTAACCGCCCCTGTCCATTCAATTGAAGAGTCTTTAGTGTCTAAGGGCTAACTGGTATCTTGCTTGACCGTAACGAACAACCAAAAGAAAGGATGAAAATAATGGGACAATACAATCTTGATCGAATTTTTAAACCGCAGCATATCGCAGTTGTTGGTGCAAGCGAAAAAGCAGGAACAATCGGCAATGCACTGATGCAAAATCTTATTGATGGCGGATTTTCAGGAAAGTTGTCTCCTGTGAATCCCAAACATAAAACAATCCACGGGTATGATACCTTTAAATCTGTTTCACTACTTCAAACAAAATTGGATCTTGCCATTATTGCCACACCAATTAATACGGTTATTGATATTGTAAGTGAATGTGTCGAGAAAAAAGTGGGGGGTGCTATCATTATTTCAGCCGGAGGAAAGGAGATCGGCGAAAAGGGCAAAGAAATCGAGGAGAAGATTCAGCAGATAGCTTATGCTGGCGGACTTCGTATTGTTGGACCTAACTGCATGGGCATAATCCGTCCCGGCGCGAAGCTCAACGCAAGTTTTGCCTCAGAAATGCCAACAGCAGGAAATTTAGCATTTGTATCCCAGAGTGGAGCCATTTGTACAGCTATACTTGATATGGCTTTAAAGGATAATATTGGGTTCAGCCACTTTGTGAGCACTGGCTCCATGCTTGACGTTGATTTCGGAGATATGATTGATTATATCGGAAATGATCCCTCTGCAAAAAGTATTTTATTGTATATTGAAAGTTTGACCAATTTTCGCAAATTTATGAGTGCTGCCCGTTCGGTCTCCAGAGTTAAACCGATCATCGTACTTAAATCAGGCAGAAGTCCTGCAGGTGCAAAAGCTGCTGCATCTCATACAGGTGCCATGGCAGGAGAGGACTCTGTATATGATGCTGCCTTCAAGCGTGCGGGCATCGTGCGTGTGGATACCATTGAAGAGCTTTTTGACTGTGCAGAGCTGATGTCCAAGCAGCCAAGACCTCGTGGACCCCGTTTAGCTATAGTTACAAATGGAGGCGGACCTGGAGTGATGGCAACAGACACACTTGCAAAGTATGGGCAGGTACCCGTGCCTCTTGACCCTGAAATCATACAGGCACTTGATCTATTCCTGCCGCCCTTCTGGAGTCGAAATAATCCGATTGACATTCTTGGTGATGCCTCACCTGAGCGATTTGCCCAAACCATTGAAATCTGTTTTAACTCAAAGAATATAGACGGTGTGCTTGTTATTCTTGCACCTCAGGCACTTACTGCACCGATTTCAGTGGCACAAACGCTGGTTTCGACCATGAAAGGGCGTCCATATCCTCTATTCACCTGCTGGATGGGCGGTAAAACTATAGCCCCAGCAGTGGAACTTTTGAATGAAGCGGGAATCCCAACCTATGATACGCCAGAACGGGCAGTCAGAGCGTTCCTCTATATGGTGGAATATAGCAAAAACCTTGAAACACTTCTGGAGATTCCGCCGAAATTGACAAGGCAGATAATGGTTAATCAGGATAAAGCAGGCAGGCTGATCACTAATGCAGCCGCAGGGGAATTTATGCCTGAATCAGATTCTAAGGAAATGCTGACAGCTTACGGACTGCCTGTAATCAGGACTGAAATTGCAAAAACAGAAGCAGATGCTTCAAATATTGGCAAAGAGATGGGCTTACGGTAATTGCACCTGGTTTTATTTCGGCTTGGGCAGTCCCTGCGATAAACATAAGACAAACAATAAGGTAAATCATAGTAAAAACAGATATGACAGATTTATTTAGTTTCATCTTTTTTCTCTCCATAT
>JADGBP010000276.1 GCA_015231395.1 Desulfamplus sp.
CGCATTTTGTCGATCATCTCGTTTATAGCCGAATCTTTTTGGATATAGGTATCACTGGACGGAATGTAGGCTTCGGGTTGGTAGTAGTCGTAATAGCTTACAAAGTATTCCACAGCATTGTGAGGAAAAATAGATCTGAACTCATTGTAGAGCTGTGCTGCCAGTGTCTTGTTTGGTGCGATCACCAGGGCTGGTTTTCCCACCTTTGCAATAATATTTGCCATTGTAAAAGTTTTACCAGAACCGGTTACTCCGAGCAGCACCTGATGCTTTTCTCCCCTGATCACTCCGTTTGTGAGGTATTCAATTGCCTGTGGTTGATCACCAGTGGGTTTAAAGGGAGATGTCAGTTTAAAAGGTGATTTTTCAATGATTGCCATCAATTCACCTTTCATAATTTTGATTCCTTTCCCTTATTATTTTTGTTCAGTTTTTGATTTTTATTTCTTGTCTATGTAGCATATTAAATATTGAGTGGTCAATCTTGCAGGGATATGATAATTTTTCAAAATTATTTTTATGGAAAGACTTTTTTATTTTTATTAAATAAATTCTGAAAAAATTTAAAGGGGCTTTATGGAAACAGGCTTTATAGAAGAAGAGAATAGAAAAAACAATTTTATCAAAAACATAATCGCGGAAGACCTTGAAAAGGGAAAGAACAACGGAAATATGATCACCCGTTTCCCGCCGGAACCCAATGGTTTTCTTCATATTGGCCACGCAAAGTCGATCTGTCTTAACTTCGGTGTTGCTCAGGAGTTTAAAGGCAAATGCAATCTCAGGTTTGACGATACCAACCCAGCCAAAGAGGATCAAAAATACATTGATTCAATTATTTCCGATGTCAAATGGCTTGGATTTAACTGGGGTGAAAAGATTTACTATGCGTCAGATTATTTTAACCGTTTATATGATTTCGCAGTGGAACTGATTAAAAAAGGCAAGGCTTATGTGTGCGGACTCACTGCGGAAGAGATGAGAGATTACAGAGGCACCCTAACCCAACCCGGCAAGGAGAGTCCTGACAGGGATCGCCCTGTGGCTGAAAATCTTGATCTATTCGGGCGGATGAAAAATGGTGAGTTTGAAGATGGCACCTATGTTCTGCGGGCAAAAATAGATATGGCGTCTCCAAATATCAACATGCGTGATCCGGTTATCTACAGAATCAAAAAAATGTCCCATCCAAGAACCAAAGATGCCTGGTGCATATATCCAATGTATGATTTTACCCACGGCATTTCTGATGCTCTGGAAGGGGTTACGCATTCTCTTTGTACTCTTGAGTTTCAGGATCATCGCCCACTTTATGACTGGCTTCTTGATGAAGTAAGTGCCCCATGTCATCCTCAGCAGATTGAATTTGCCAGAATGAATCTCAATTACACAGTCATGAGCAAAAGAAAATTGCAAAAACTTGTGGAAAACGGGCATGTTGACGGGTGGGATGACCCAAGACTTCCCACGATTGCGGGTATACGTAGGCGGGGCTATACACCAGCGGCTATCAGAAATTTTTGCAACATCATAGGCGTAAGCAAAAAGGAGAGTCGTATTGATGTCGGGCTTCTTGAAAACTGCCTGCGTGAAGATCTGAACGAAGTTGCACCAAGGGTTATGGCTGTGCTGAATCCTCTTAAAGTAACCATTGAAAACTGGTCGGAAGCAGGTATAACCGAAGAGCTTGATGCATTGAACCATCCGCAGAAACCCGAGATGGGCAAAAGAAAAATTGTCTTTTCAAAAACTATCTATATTGAACATGATGATTTTATGGAAAATGCTCCTAAGAAGTTTTTCAGACTTGCCCCGGGACGAGAGGTAAGGCTTAGGTATGCCTATTTCATAACCTGCAAAGATGTAATCAAGGATAAAGAGGGTAATGTCGTAGAACTCATCTGCACCTATGACCCTGCCACACGCGGGGGAGACTCACCAGACGGCAGAAAGGTAAAAGGGACTTTGCACTGGGTATCACAAGAAGGTTCTGTTCCGGCTTTTGTCAATCTTTATGACAGGCTATTTCTTGCTGAAGATCCGGAAGCGGAAAATGATGATTTTACAAAAAATATCAATCCTGAATCACTGGTTAGGCTTGAGGGGTGTCTGGTTGAAAATTATCTTGTAGATGCAGAACCGGAAAAGGCTTATCAGTTTGAGCGACTGGGCTATTTTTGTGCGGATTCAAAGGAGTCATCAAAAGAGCATCTTATTTTTAACAGAACTGTCACACTGCGTGATACATGGGCAAAGGTGAGTCAAAAATAATTGTTTTTATTGTAAAAACACATTTTGATGGTTTGATGTTTTGATTTTGGGGATTTGATTCTAACTTAGCCCACTTTTAACTTTTTGAGTCTGTCTGAATCACGGATTGCCAGGGATTAAAAGATTACACGGATGAAAAAATCAGTGAAATCCGTGTAATCAGGTTACTCCGTGATTCAGTTATGAGTGTTCAGGCTTCAGACCTACTTCAGACCAATTGCTCCACTGCCTCTTTCATCAGGTTTGCAATGTCCATATTATGCGGGCACTTTTTTTCAGCTCTTGAATAATCAATTCCAGCCATTGATCTGCGGGTCTGTTCCGGAATCTGGTAAAAGACTGATTTTGCAAGCTCCTTATCATTATACTGTCTGTGATACATAAGACACCTCATCACATCCCCCACGGGAATTTCACCGCCAAGGGCTGATTCGCAGATATCAGTACATCCCCGGCAGTAGGTGGAAGCTGTCTCCATGGCATACTGGCGAGTCAGTATCTGGTCTGTTCCTGAAATCTTGGTAGTATTTAGAGCTGCTGCGGTATTGGCTGCAAGAATAGTCATGTTCGGCATCTGAGAGGCGATAGAAGCAATTTTTGGATTTTCCCAAACCAGTTTAAGTCTTGCCTGCATATCTGTGTAGCCAAGCTTCATAAAGCTGTCAACCATTTCAATCTGGGTTTCTGTGTCACTGTTTGCTGCCTGACCCATGCCCTGGGTTTTCATGGCTGTTAGCCCAATTTTTGATTCTGTGCATGCTGCAAGAGCCTCTTTCATTGCGGATGTGTGCATGATCCTGTAGTTGTAGGTCATCATGATTCCGTCAATCCAGTCCATTTTTGAAGCGGCCATCATACATTTTTCCATATTGCTATGAGTGCTGAATCCAAAATATTTTATCTTGCCCGCTTTTTTTGCATCTTCTGCCCATCGTCTTGTGTCATCGTTAATCTCTGATATATCCTTGATACCATGAGCAAAATAAAGATCAATGTAATTGGTTTGCATTCTGTCAAAAGATTGATTGAGAAGACGAGTCATCCCATCAGTGCTTCGGGCACACGATTTGGTCACTAAAAATACATCTTTTCGCGTTTCAGGATATTTCGCAAAGAACTTACCCATGCCTTTTTCACTGTTTCCGCCACTGTAGCAATCTGCCGTATCCCAGTAATTAACTCCCCATTTCAGTGCCTGTTTCAGCATGAGCTGATTTGAAACCACATCAAACATGGTTCCAAGACCGAGAATTGAGACATCAACTCCGGTTCTTCCGAATGTGCGTGTAGGCATTTTGGTGAGAGCTTTGCTGGATTGTGCAGAATCATCCTTTTCCCCTGAAGCTTCAGATAAAATTGGGGAAATAATAGCACCAATTCCTGTCACACCTGCTATCCCTGCGGTTTTTAAGAATGATCTTCGTGACTGAGTATTTATATTATCTGACATTTTAAAACCTCCTTGCTTATATTCATACCACTGTTCTGCCAATCCTGATTACTTATGGTCATTCCAAAGACCACCGTCCTGATTTGAAGCAGGCTGTACTTGAACTTGTGGTCACACAGGACGGAGCAATTCCGTTTATTTGTCAATGTCATAATGGCAATGC
>JADGBP010000277.1 GCA_015231395.1 Desulfamplus sp.
TGATATAAACAAAGCATTTTTTGTGTTGCCCAACAACTCCTTTGCATAAAAAACAGAAGTACCACCTATCAGCATGCCTGATGATGAAATAAATATAGAAGGTTTATCTCTTTTAATCAGTTTTTCACGCTCTGAATGCAGAACTCTTTTAATAAAACCAGTATAAAAAAGTGATTGTTTGTTCTTTATCATAGCTTGTAGATTTTGAGGGAGTGCTGATGGATTATTTTCATAGACCACGTTAACGGAATTGACCATACCATCTATGAAAACATTGACTTCTGGTATAATTTTTTGTGACATAGCAGATTTCAGCAGCAAAATCATTTCCTGGCTTCGTCCAATTGCAAAAGCAGGAATCAGGATTTTTCCATTTCTTTCCAAAACCTCTTTTGTTTTCAGTATACATTGATACTCCAACTCTTTTCGTGGGATATGGCTTTTTCCACCGTAGGTGGACTCAGTAACAACAATATCAGGGGAAGCATTGACCATTGCACCTGAGACTGCTATTTGATTTGCAATTGAATAATCACCTGTAAAGAGAATATTGCCAGAATTTGATTCAAAATAAATACATGATGCACCTAAAATATGACCAGCTGGAAAAAAGGTTACACGGATTTCATCAAAGAGAACTATTGAGTGAAAAAATTTTACCTGTTTTATATTTTTAAAGGTGTTGATTACTTCTGTTTCATCGTAACGAGGAATTTCTTTTTCCACGATTTGCATTAATTTAAGTGAGTCTCTAAAAAGAACCGTGCATAGCTGAAAAGTTCCGTAAGTCATATAAATAGGAGCATTTTGAGTATAGCGATTCGCAATAGGCAAAGCTCCACTGTGATCTGTATGGGCGTGTGTTAAAAATATTGCGTCTATTTTTCCAATTTGCGAAAAATCAGGGACTCTATCTTCTCCGCTTCTTTCATTCATTCTGATACCCGCGTCAATTAAAAAACGCTTATTGTTGATTGTCAGGATAAGCGAAGAACCGCCGATTTCGTTTGCTCCACCTAAAAATGTTAAATTCATAAATCGCCCTTTTCTCTGCAGTAGAGGTTAAACCTTCTTCTGTTTCAGTTTTGATGGTTCAGGATTGTATTTTATATTCCTTGAGATTTTCTGAATTGATCTATTTCATCTTTGTTGAATCCATTTTCTAATAAAATCTCCTCTGTATGCTCCCCTGATTCTACCGCTGTGAATTTGTAGGTAGGGTGAAAGGAGGAAAACTTTACTGGAAATCCCATCTGTTTTTGACAGATAGCACCATCAGGTACATCTACTATCAATTCCCGTGCTTTGATCTGAGGATGGTCAATTGCTTCGGTTAGAGTGCTCACTGGTTCAACACAGGCATCAATGATTTCAAATAAGTTTTTCCATTCTGCAAATGTTTTTGTTTTCATGGCGGCACTGATTCTCTCTTTAAGCATATGCTGAATTTCAGGATCGGAAGAAAGAGCATGTTGACCCAGTTCTGGAAATCCAAGTAACTCGCATAAACGGGTAAAAAATTGGGGTTCTATTGAACAAATGGAAAAAAAACGTCCATCTCTGGTTTCATAGCAATCATAAAAAGTTCCTCCGTTAAAAATATCTGTTTCCAGTTCCGGCTCCTTGCTATTTAAAAGTGCATTGGCTATTGTAGTTACCTGCATTGAAAATGCTGCATCTGTAAGACTTACATCAATATATTGTCCTTCTCCTGTGATGTTCCGATGGATTACTGCTGCTAAAACAGACATCACGGCATGATAAGAACCACCAGCAATATCTGCAACCTGCAGATTGATAGGTGTCGGGCCTGATTTCTTACGACCATTATAGGATGCCACTCCCGCTACAGACAGATAGTTCAAATCATGGCCTGCTCTGTTTTTGTAAGGACCTGTCTGACCATATCCTGTGATAGAACAATAGATGAGTGAGGGATTCACTTCTTTCAGCTCATCGTACCCCAAGCCTAATTTCTGCATCACTCCGGGGCGAAATTGCTCAATAATAATATCATAGTGCCTGACCAGACGTTTGATTACAGCAACACCGCTATCATTTTTCAAATCAATTGCAACAGACCTTTTGGAACGGTTAAGATAGTCGTATGTAGCAGACTTTCCATCTCGTATGGGTGGAAAAAATCTCATCAGATCCGGTCTTTTAGGAGATTCGACCTTCACAACATCAGCACCAAGATCAGCAAACAGCAAAGAAGCAAACGGGCCGGGTATTAAAGTGGAAAAATCAAGAATGTGAAGTGAAGATAATAAAGACATTTTGGGGTTCCTTAGTTTTTTATATAACAGATTAAATGTGTTCTTTCTCATTGGACTTAAGAAACAAAACTGATTTTAAATTGATAGCCCACTGCTTTAGCATATCGGGGTTATTTGCCCAAACACAGAAAAAGCGTGGTAGGAATTACATAAAAAACAAAATTCTTATTTTTTAGTAATGCTCAAGATTAATCTTGTTCAGGATATGCTGTCAGTACCATCAGGTTTTACATATTTGTATATAGTGTTTTTTACTATCCCTAAATGGAGATGAAACTGTAGAATATCGGTGGTATCTTCTCAGAATAGAACTCATAATTTTAATCATCCTCATATACAACACAACCATTCTTAAAAATTGGACGACCATCCAGGCCTTTCTTAGGTTGTTTGATCACTCAGGGACGAGCCATTTTTGTTTTGCTTTTCTTTAATTTTTTAGTACTGCTTGGATTTTGTTTGTAGTCGATAACTGTTTTGACATCGGTTAAGACTTCGAGATATTTTATAACATAAGAATCACATATGCTTGATTTATCATAATACGCAAGTCGGGAAATCTCGTATTCTCTACATTCTTTATACAATTTGGATTCTATCTGTTTTAGTTTATCGATACTAATATTGTTAAGTTCCGTCAGCTCCAATTTTTTAGAATATTTATCAGAATTAACTTTACCTGAATCATTTGGAATATTAAAATTTGAATGATGCGAAGCTATAGTTTCTCCTAAAGATAACGCTCTATAGCCTTCTTTCTTCCTGTGATTCGATGATACTTTTCATCAGGATAGCCAAGTGCAATAACAGAATAAACGGTCTCCTCTTCTGTTATTCCGAATTGCTTCTGAATTTTTCTGTCTCTTTCAAGTGCTTTCACAGCAAATCCGATTAAACAAGTTCCAATTAAAGTGGACCCCCAAGTCAAGACAAAAATCCACTAATTTTAAGCTGCATATTTGCCTTCACTAATAATTGAACGACGACGACAACTTTGTTGATGTTGTAACTTTATTTTTACTTCCGCTCCATATTCTATGGAGCCTTCCTCATCTGTAGAGCATACCGGAACATCATTTTTATCCACCAGAACCGTATGTGAAAATTTATCCACAATCAACGCCCCTCCTCCCATTGCGGTTTGATACACAACATCAGGTGTTTTATAACCCAGCGACTGATGTGGCCGCTCGCCGTTATAGAAGGTAAAGTATTCTGCCAGCCCCGTTCTTAACTCACCCATCGAGACATAGCTTTTAAGATACACATCTTCATGTTTGACGTTACGCCAGAGCCTCTCTACGAAGATGTTATCAAGTGCCCGCCCGCGTCCATCCATACTGATAAGAACGTTTGCCTGTTTCAGCACACCGGTGAATGCAAGGCTTGTAAACTGTGAACCTTGATCGCTGTTGAAGATTTCCGGTACACCATGGATACGCAAGGCTTCCTCCAAGCAATCAACACAAAATACTGCTTCCATGCTGTTGCTTATCCGCCAACTGAGCACTCGACGTGAATACCAGTCCATGATTGCCACAAGGTATGCAAAGCCATGTACTAGGCGGATGTACGTGATGTCAATGCTCCATACCTGAT
>JADGBP010000278.1 GCA_015231395.1 Desulfamplus sp.
TTTTTTTTGGTTCTAAAATTTAATCTTATAAATACCAGCACATTTATTCCCTATCCTTTTCTTGGCGTAATCATTGAAAAGAGTCTGATGGCTATTAATGCAAAGGCTCTTAAAAAATTTTCTGCGATCAGTAGCAGCTACCCGGTACATGAGATTGTTTTTATGAGAAGCCTTTTTGCGGTAATACCCATTCTTGCCATTGTCCGGTTAGAAGGGGGATTCCATATGCTCAAGACAAAAAATATATCTTTTCAGATTATGCGTGGAGTATTGATGCTTATGTGCTACACATCGTACTATCTCTCCATTGCTTTAATTCCGCTTTCTCATACGGTCTCTCTTTTTTTTGTTGCCCCACTGTTTATATCTGCATTGTCTGTTTTCTTTCTTGGAGAAACTATAGACAAAAGAGGATGGGGTGCACTTATTGCGGGTTTTATTGGAATTTTAGTTGTAATGCAACCCAGTATGTCAATTCCACATCTAAGTGATGAAATGCCACTTCTGAGTTCTGAACTCATAAGAAATACTTCTGCTTCTAATTCCATCCTTTCTGCTTCTAATTCCATCCTTTCTGCAATAAACCCCGGAGTATTTCTTGCTGTTCTGTCTGGTTTGTTTTACGCAATCAACGCAGTATGCACCAGAAAATATGGCATCCATGAAAGCGGTTCTTCATTAGTGTTTTATCCGATAATAGTATATTTAGTATTTAGTGGAATAATATGGATGATTATTGGGGATGGTCGGTTTGCCACAGATGAAAACAAAAGCATGGAGTTTCTTCTCAGAAATTGGGCGGTTCCAGCAAGAAAGGATTTGTTTCTAATGTTTGTGGTAGGTTGTGTTGCCGCTGTTGGTACTTACTGCCTCTCACAGGCTTACCGAATCAGTGAGGCATCAGTGGTTGCCCCGTTTGAATATTTTGTTATTCCCATAAGTGTGGCATGGGGTTATCTTTTCTGGAAAGAACTGCCAGGCACAACTCAGTTAATTGGAATTGTTATGATTATTACAAGCGGGGTTTGTGTTCTTAGGAGAAGTTCTTAGAATAAGTCCATAATATTTATCAGGATTTGACAACTTTTTAATAATCATTCCCTTGGGTGTAACTTTTCAAAAGTTGTCAAATCTTGATTTAAAAATTCAAAAAGCTTAATTAAATATCGGCTTCATTGCACTCATATAAGACCGCAGTTCTCTTCCCACCATCTCAACAACAGTGTAACGGATCTCTTCATTGACCTGTATCAACTCAACATTATCAACACCGTTATTTATTAAGTCAAAACCCTTTCCAATCACATCAGTATCAATAGTTTTCATGAAATTCTGAAGCATCGGGACAGCCTGATGGGCAAACAGATAACAGCCATATTCAGCAGTATCTGAAATAACCAGATTCATTTCATACAGCTTTTTTCTGGCAATGGTATTCGCGATAAGGGGAACCTCATGCAAAGACTCATAATAAGCAGATTCTTCTTTAATACCTGCCGCAACCATGGTGTCAAAAGCCAACTCCACACCAGCTTTTACCATGGCTACCATGAGAATGCCTTTATCAAAATATTCTTGTTCAGCAATGTTGGCATTTGTGCATACAGATTTCTCAAACGCTGTTTCAGCAGTTTCGGCACGCCATTTCAGAAGATTGACATCTCCATTGTCCCAGTCTTCCATCATGGTCTTTGAGAACTGACCGGACATAATATCATCCATGTGTTTATTGAACAGAGGTTGCAAAATCTCTTTCATCTCTTCTGCCAGAGTAAAGGCAGTTATTTTTGCCGGATTGGAGAGTCTGTCCATCATGTTTGTTATACCGCCATGCTTGAGAGCTTCGGTAATTGTCTCCCATCCGTATTGAATCAGTTTTGATGCATACCCTGAATCAATTCCCTTTTCTATCATCTTGTCATAACAAAGAAGAGAACCTACCTGAAGCATGCCGCACAAAATAGTCTGCTCTCCCATGAGATCAGATTTCACTTCTGCAACAAAAGAAGATTCCAGCACGCCTGCTCTGTCTCCGCCTGTACCGGAGGCATAAGCTTTGGCAATATCCCATCCCTCTCCTTGCGGATCATTTTCTCCATGAACTGCAATCAAGGTGGGCACTCCAAAACCTCTTTTATATTCTTCACGAACCTCTGTGCCAGGGGACTTTGGTGCCACCATGACAACGGTCAGGTCATCACGGATTTTCATCCCCTCCTCAACAATGTTGAAACCGTGGCAATAGGCTAAACAGGCATTTTTTTTCATCAGAGGCATAATTGCAGAAACCACGCTGGTATGCTGTTTGTCTGGTGTCAGGTTAATGACAAGATCTGCGGAAGGAATCATCTCTTTATAAACGCCTACCTTGAAACCATTTTCCGTAGCATTTTTCCAAGATTTGCGTTTTTCTTCAATTGCGGTATCTCTGAGAGCATATGAAACATCAAGTCCACTGTCTCTAAGATTCAGACCCTGATTAAGTCCCTGAGCACCACATCCCACAATAACAATCTTTTTTTCTTTTAATGCATCTACGCCATCAAATTCTGAAGAATCCATGAAACGGCACTTTGCCAGCTCCTCAAGTTGACGACGAAGAGGTAATGTATTAAAATAATTCTGACTCATTTTGTTCTCCTCCTTTTTTCTTGCTCATTCCTGTTTAAAATTGATAATCATAACAATCTGCTGAAAAAGATTTTTATAATATAGACTTCCAGAAAAATATTTTGATATCTCTTCTTTTTAAGAAGGGCAACCGCAAGGGATTGCCCCTACGTTTGCCAATTTAATTATCTGGAAAACTATAGCTCATCTATCCTTATATTTTATAATAGCTCATTTACCCTTTATATGGCATAAAACAGTCATAATTGAAAGCAAACAATTATGGATTCCTTCATACAACCCTAAACCCTTCATAAAACCCCAAATCCTTCATAAAACCTCAAATCCAAAAGTAGTTGACACTTTTTTGGATGTAGCCCTCTGAAAGATTTAGGATGCGGCTTCCCAAAATTAGAATGCGGCTTCTAAGAATTAGGATACGGCTTGTAAAAATTAGAATACAGCTTCCAAAAATGTCGCCTGGCAAATGAAGGATGCCACAATTATCTTGAATTTATTCTACTGTATGATAAAATTTTTGTTTTTCATCCTCAGGGGGTGACCGGAATCTGGTCACAGACGTTTAATTTAACTTAACTTAACTTAACTTAACTGGAGTATTTATGGGTTTGTTGTCAGCAAGCGTATCTGTCGCAAGATACAGGGTTGATGGAAAAATTGAGGAGTCGGTAATGGAAACTGTGCTCTCTGGACTTAAACAGAATGCCATCACCACAATTGAGGATGAGTATGCAGAAATAACATTGGGGTGGACACCCTTTGGAAGTGATTTTAATCCTGATTTTGAAAAAATCACCTTTACCTTTGGAAAATTTTTCCTTTTCTCTCTCAGAATAGATAAAAAAAGTGTTCCTTCAAAAATTATTCAAAAATACATATCAATTGAAATTGCAAAAAAACTGGCATTACTGTTGGTTAAAAAACTGGCATTACTGTTGTTAAAAATCATGTAATTGTTATAATGACATGCTTCTCAATCTTATCCACAATCGGTAAGATTCCTTAAACACTAAAAAAGCTTGAGACTGTAATAAAAATGTTGAAAACAGAAGTCTGCAATAAAAATACCAAGTTTAGCCAATGACATGAAAAAAATATTTTTTTCTATTATCCTTACCCAGATGTTATTGTTCATCCAGATTGCATTGCCCTCTTTGCTTTACAGCCAAAATTCTCTACCGGTCTATTATGTGAGATTTGATGTTAAATCAGTTGATAACAGGATAGAGAGATCAAA
>JADGBP010000279.1 GCA_015231395.1 Desulfamplus sp.
TTTTAATCTGTGTAATCTTTTAATCTGTGTAATCTTTTAATCTGTGTAATCTTTTAATCTGTGTAATCTTTTAATCTGTGTAATCTTTTAATCTGTGTAATCTTTTAATCTGTGTAATCTTTTAATCCGTGGCAATCCGTGATTCAGACAGATTGCCGATGTTAGAACCAACCCAGAAAATTATTTATCTGCATGCATTCCTCTCTTAATAAACGAACGTTCGTTCAAAAAAATCTTGACATCTTCCATTTTACATGTAAATATCATTTTCAATTACTAACGGAGAGTTAGAATAACAAACCCGGAAAATATGAGGAGATATTAAAAATGGATTTTCAGGTGTCAGATAAAATCAGAATTATTGTGGATATGATCAATGAGTTTGTTGATAAAGAACTCATACCTCTGGAACCGGACTTTCTCAATAAAGATTTCAAAGAGCTTCTGCCGGTATTAAGAGAAAAACAGGCAATGGTAAAAAAGATGGAGCTATGGGCACCCAACTTTCCGGTTGATTGTGGCGGAATGGGATTAAGCCTTGTAGAGCACGGTCTTGTATCAGAAGCACTGGGCAGATCGCCGCTGGGGCATTATGTCTTCTGGTGTCAAGCTCCGGACTCCGGCAATGTGGAGATTTTGCACATGTATGGAAACAGTGAGCAAAAGGAGAAATACCTCAAGCCATTAGTTAAGGGCGATATAAGAAGCTGTTTTTCCATGACAGAAGTGGATATGCCGGGCTCGAATCCAGTGATGCTTGAGACCACTGCTGTAAAGGACGGTGACGAATATGTGATTAACGGTCATAAGTGGTACACAACCGCTGCTGACGGCTCTGACTTTGCAATTGTCATGGCTGTAACCAATCCTGATGCTCCAACATATGAGCAGGCAAGCATGATTATTGTACCAACCAATACTCCAGGGTTTAATCTGGTAAGAAATATTCCGGTCATGGGTCATTCAGGCAGCGATTATTTCAGTCATGGAGAGATTTTATATCAATCCTGTCGCGTACCTGTCACAAACCTTCTTGGAAAAGAGGGACAGGGTTTTGTCATGGCACAGGATCGCTTAGGACCCGGCAGAATTCATCACTGCATGAGATGGCTTGGAATCTGCCACAGAGCCTTTGACCTGATGTGTTCAAGAGCAAACAGCAGGGTCATATCACCAGACGGCAAAACTCTTGCGACACGTCAAACAATTCAGAACTGGGTGGCAGAATCTGCGGCAGAGATTGAATCTGCAAGACTTCTGACCCTGAACAGTGCATGGCAAATTGATACTGTAGGAGCTTCAAAAGCCAGAGACAGCATCTCCATGATCAAGTTTGTGGTTGCCAACACCATGAACAAGGTGGTTGACAGAGCACTTCAGGTGCATGGAGGTCTTGGCATGACTGACGATACAATACTCGCATTTTTCTATAGTCATGAACGGGCTGCCCGTATCTATGACGGAGCAGACGAGGTTCATAAAACCGCATTAGCCAAACGGATTTTAAAATCATATCGAAGTGGCAAAAAGTTATATCAGGGAAGCGGCAAATGATATCCGTGCAGTCGCAAGTGAATCAGGACAACAGCAAATAATATCAGTACGGTAGCAAATCAATCAGGACAGCCAATGAAATACATGGAATTTAAAAAGATACTGGATAGTCTGGACTCGGAGATATACAGGGAAGTATTTCAGGAAAATCAGGACAATATCCGCATCAAAAAGGAAAAAACCGCAGTAAAAAATTTTGAAAAGATCTTTGATGCCGTATTTCAGATCACCTATGAAAAGGGATTTCAGGCCATGACCATGCGTGATCTGAGCAGCCGAACAAATATGAGTCTTGGCTCTCTTTACGCTTATTTTGCAAGTAAAGAGGAGCTTCTGTCCATTATTCACAGACAGGGCGGTTCCATGATTAAAAATGTCTTTGCAAAGTTTCATAATCCAGACGATCCCCCTCTGGAGCAACTCCGTTCTGTAATAAAGGTGCATATTTTTCTGAGCGAGGCTTCCAGACCATGGTTCTATTTTACATTCATGGAGGCAAAGAACCTTGATACTGAAGGCAGGGCAGCGGTTCTATCCATGGAGGAACATACTGAAAATATGCTGGTTCATATTCTTGAAACAGGTGAACAGCAAGGGGTTTTTCTAAAGCGAAACCACCTGCTAACAGCAAGCATCATAAAAGCCATGCAGCAGGAGTGGTATCTCAAGCGTTGGAAATACAAAAAAAGGAAGATAAGTGTTGATGACTATGCTGATTATGTTCTTGAGTTTACAGAATCTTTTTGTCTCAATGCAGAGCAGGTTAAATATAATTTTCCAGATAATTCAATTGGGCAGTAGGGGCAATCCTGTGTGATTGCCCTTCTGTAGGGGGGGCAATCCCTTGCGGTTGCCCTTCTTATGATTGCCCTTCTATGAAGGAGAATAACAATGTCAATAAAAGATGAAGCTGTAAAGGTAAGGCAGGGAGAAGAGCTGAATCCCGGAGCTGTGGAGAACTTTCTAAAAGAAAATATAGAAGGTTTTTCAGATATTCAAGGTATTTCAAGAAATTTGACGATCGAGCAATATCCAGGCGGATTTTCAAATCTGACCTATCTTATTAAGGCGGGAGACAGGGAGATGGTTCTCAGAAGACCGCCAATAGGAGCAAAAATAAAATCTGCCCACGACATGGTCAGAGAGTACAAAATACTAAGTGCCATCTATCCAGTATTTCCATATTGCCCAAAACCACTTGCCTATTCCGAAGATGAATCAATCATGGGATGCTCTTTTTATGTGATGGAGAAATTATCAGGCATAATTCTTAGAAGAGATCTGCCATTTGAACTCAATTTTTCACAGGATCAAGCTCACCAGCTCTGCGAAAAACTTGTTGATCTTCATCTTGATCTGCATGATGTTGATGTTAAAGCAGCAGGACTTGATTTTATTGGAAAACCGGAAGGGTATGTAGCACGTCAGGTGGCGGGGTGGTCAAATCGATATCGCAAAGCAAAAACTCCGGACGCCCCTGAGTTTGAAGCTGTGATGGCTTGGCTTAAAGATAAACAACAGCCAGATACAGATCGTCCCGCACTTATCCACAATGATTACAAGTTTGACAATGTGGTTTTAAATCCTGAAAAACCGATGGAAATAGTCGGGGTTCTGGATTGGGAAATGGCAACTTATGGAGATCCGTTGATGGATCTTGGCAGTTCGCTTGGATACTGGGTAGAGAAGGAAGATCCTCCTGATGTACAGATGATTCGATCCATGCCAACCAATATGGATGGTGCCATGACCCGCCGCGAAATAATTGAGAGATATGGCGAAAAAAGCGGTAGGAATATGGATAATTTTGATTTTTACTACTGCTTTGGACTATTTCGCCTTGCTGTAATTGCACAGCAGATTTACAAGCGGTTTCATCTTGGGTTTACAAAGGATAAACGGTTTGGGTTACTTATCCATGCAATCAGAGTTTTAGAAAAGACGGCATTAAAGGTGATAGATAACGCAAAACTATAGCGTAACTCTTTGTTATCTATTTGTTAATTAATATATACCTATCTTTAGTAGCAATAAAAGGAGAGACATTATGGAGGCGATACGATTTCAAGAAATTATAGAAAAAGATGGTGAAGTTGCAATCACTGGTTTACCTTATAAAAAAGGACAATTAGTTGATATTATTGTATTTCCTCAAATTATAGATATTAATAGACCTTCTTTGACTGTTAGCAAATTCCGTCAATCTGGAGTTATTGGAATGTGGCAAGATCGTGATGACATAACAGACAGTTCTGTTTACGCCCGTCAACTAAGAGAAGATGCACAGTCCCGGAGGCAAAT
>JADGBP010000027.1 GCA_015231395.1 Desulfamplus sp.
GCATTATATTTTCCATTTAGTATTGTAAACGCTTATGGCAGAGTTTTTGCCCCCCACGACGATGAAAACCCAAATGTGTTTTCACGGTAATGTGTTTTAAGGGTAAAAGGTCATGGTCTGAATTCGACCACCCCGGATCATGAAAATCAGAATGTGTTTTTATGGTAATGTGTTTTCACGGTATTTTTTTTACTGCTTGAACAACATAGTTTTTCATATTTTCATAGATGATGGAACTCACACCTCTAAAATTGCTTAATGTTCCAATTATCCCTGTTTTAAGAACAAGCAAAAAACCTGACAGATAATTAACCGAAACATTGTTGCTTTTCTGACTGAAAAATTTCCACCGACTGCTGTCGCCATAGACAAAATTGATAATGTCAACCATCTCTGCCTTCTCCTTCCCTTTAAAAATAACCCCAATAATCGAATGATCATCTTTATACCGGTGCTGCTTGACTTCAACTGGAAGGGAGTATTCACAGCCATAACTGTCTCGGGCATTAATTATAATATCTTTGCCCGTCAATTTTGACTGAACGGATTTAGTGCCGGCAGAGTCGTCGTCAATTCTTATTCCTGCTCCTGATAAAGAGAGATCAAACAGCGTGGCAGAAATCATATCTTTGCCATCTTGGAGATCAAGAAGAATATTCTCATCTGTTACATATCTGTGCATTCCACGCATCTGCCGTCTCTCCCACACTACGCCAAGACATGAGAGCACCATGACGATATTGAATGTATTCCATAACATGCAAAGGACAATAGAATCGGCAACTCCCGGGATTGTAAGCCATCTATAAACTCCTGCGATATAGGCGGCAATGGCAAGAAACAGCATTATGTAAAACGGGGTCGCAAGGTGACTTAAGAAATCTTTTTTTAAGGAGACTGCCTTTGGGGTAACTGTAAAAACTGGAGACCTTGGCTTTAAAATGGCTGATATAATTGCTGGCAGAAGATAGAAACTCTGTATTGTCTCGTAGAGTTCAGAAAAAAACGGGTGTCGGTAGCGTCCAAAAAGATAGTTGGAAAGAAGATAGGCTCCTGCAAGATGCGGCAGTGCAAATGCCAGAACCTGCAACAGAGATGCATTGTAAATTTTAAGACCAAAAAAGAGCAGAATCAGGGGAGATACAAAAAAAATGGATCGTGCGATCCCAAAAAACCAGAAAAAACTGGAGTTAAAGTAACATATTTTCTGGAAAATTGTCAGCCCTTTTTGGAACAGGGGATTCTTCAAGAGAAAAATCTGGATCATACCCTGTGCCCAGCGGCTTCGCTGCACAATAAAATCATCAAAAGTTTCCGGGGTAAGCCCTATAATCAGGGGCTTGCACAGATACGCACTATTATATCCCTTACCATGAAGCCCAAGGGCTGTCTCGGCATCCTCGGTTATGGTTTCCCCCGCGATTCCTCCAACCTCCAGAAGAAACTTGCGACGCAAAAGAGCTGCGGAGCCGCAGAAAAATGAGGCGTTCCAGAAATCAAGACCCGGATGAATAGCTGCATAAAACATCTCGTTTTCACTTGGACTCTTGCGGAATGTCTCAAGATTTTTTTCAACAGGATCCGGGTTGATAAAAAAATGTGGGGTTTGCAATAGAAACAGTTTGGGATCCTGAAGAAAAAAACCAACTGTATGGTGGAGAAAATCCCTTGCAGGAACATGGTCGCAGTCAAGAATCAGTATCACCTCTCCGCATCCCTGATTCAATCCCTCATTAATACAGGATATTGAGTCAAAGGCATCTTCATCAAGGCGACATTCGCAGCTCATAAGAGATTCATTAAGATTTCCGGCTTTGGCACTGACGTTTCTGTCTCTGGTTGCGTAGTTTATTGAAAGCTCTTTTGCGATATTTTTTAGAACACCTGCTCTCTGTCTTGCACTGGAAGATTTAGACTCATTCGGGTCATTAACCTTTTGAACTGTCCCACCATCGTCAAGTATATAGACATTTAGTTTTTCTTTTGGATAGAAAAGCTGGGTGCAGGCTATGGCTGTTACTCTGACCATTTCGACAGGCTCATTATATGTGGGAATATAGACATCAACAGTAGGCAGCTCTTCTATATCTGACGGCAACTTGGGAGATGTTCTTAGCATGGATGATGAATTAACAAACATGCCCATAAAATAGATAATAATCCCGTAAGTTTCCGCAAAATAGAGAAGAAGCGAAAAGCAGAACTCAAGACCGTTTGAAAAAGTGATAGTCACAGTTGTTCTGAAAAACCAGTATCTAAGTGTGAGAAAACCACAGGTGGTCATAATAAAAAGTCTGCCAAGTTGATGAGAAGGGGCTATTTTTTCAGCAAGGTAAGCAACTACAAAAACAGACGCACCCATGAGCATCTGATAATTTAGTGAGAGAAACGTTGAACCGGCAACCATGTAAATCAGCAGCAGACTTACGGCACATACCTGAAATCCACGCAACGACAAAGCAGTACCATCTTGTAAAGTAGCTAAAGTAGAAATCTGAAGTTCCTGCGGTGAGGCTGTCTGAGCTTTTATCGTTAATTCCGATTCAGGAACCATTTTTGCCTCCTGACCACAACTGCACCTGTAATAGCCAAAAAAGTTACAATGCTGAAAGTTAACATCAATATCAATGTGTTATTGTTATGCCTGTCAGATGTGATGGGGCGTGTGTCTGATGTAATAGAAAATATGTCAGATGTGATGGATAATATATCTGACATGATGGGGAATGTTTCCGATGTGATGGGGCGTATGTCTGATGTGATGATCGTGGCGATAAAGCACCCTTGTCCGCTATTTCCTCCTCCGATACTTATCGTGCTGTTATCCGGTTCTATGGTTTTGGAGACCGTCACCATAACCTGAGCCATATTTCTGCTTTCAAGGTTATCGTTGTCTGTTACAATCAAATCATAAATATATATACCTTCATCAGAAGAAGAAAATACCGGTGCGGCAATTAAGCTATCTGAAAGATTTGCCATATTAGAAAGATTTGTCATATTAGAAAAATTATCTGCCGGAATCCACCGATAACCTGAAATTCCTCCATTATGGTCAGGGTCATAGCTTTTCGAGCCGTCCAGAGTTACACTCTCTCCTGGTAAAATTAGTATATTTTTTTTCTCAATAACCGCAACTGGGAAATGGTTGTTTTTATCATTGGTTTTTACCAAACGCAGATTATCAAGCCATATGCTTCCTTTTTTACTTGAATCTCCTGACCATGGCACAAACTCAATCTGGGTTATGGCTGAAAAATCCATTGAGGTTTCAGACCCATTCTGTCCTTGCGGATAACGCCAATCAAAAAATTTTCCATCAATAGGAATAGTGATTGTCTGCCATGGACCATCCTGAATTGTGATAAGATCCGAGTAGTTTGCCATATTATTGCTTACCATATTATTGTTTGTAATATCTATATCGCCTGTTATCTCTTGAGCAATTGCCGGTTTACCCTGGTTTCCTGACTTGTCACTCAGAACCATGAGAAAAGAGGTTTTTTTTGAGCCGACAGTATCTGTTTTGATATCAAACTCAAAAGCATCATATCCTGACCAGTCAGCGGTCGCGTTGTCATGCCCGTAGCTTCCGAAGCTCTGATACAATTTTCCAGTTTCAGTGTCTGCACTGTTTCTGTCAAACTCAATTTTCATACAGTATTGTCCGCCGAGACGGTTTACATCGCTTTTATCCATATAAAAATCGTAGAGATACGGCATGTTTCTGTCATTGGGTGCTCCATGCCCGTCCCACCATCCAATTGAATATGGAGGAATAAGATTAAGGGTATGAGCAAGAGAGCCTGTTTCAAAATCAATAATACGTTTTTCTCCATTCTCCTCACCTGGAATAACATCCATGATAATTTTTACCTTTACGGGTACGGAGTTTTGCTGATTTGTGGAGTTTTGCTCGTCTGTATCGCCTAAAGAAGCTTCTCCATTCGTATCGACAAAAATTTCTGTTTCGTAGCTTCCTGGATCAAGGTCTGACCTGTTCACAGTAAGATATACAGAGTCTGTAACAGACGCATCACCCATAGCAACCTGACCGCTTACATTGGCGTTAAAAGCGGTTGAATTAAAATTGGTTGAATTAGAATTAGCATCAAGACTTGTGGCAGAGCCTTCAATCGTAAGCCATGACGGTTGATTGGAATCAGTTCTGACAGACCATGAGGCTTGGCTTTTAATTTTAGTGTTGGTTATTTTGATTGCATGGGTAAAAACTGATTTGTCATCATATGTTGTTTTTCCTGTATCATATGGTCTGAAATGAATAGTTTCGGGAGTTACTAAAATTGTTTTGTCATGGACATTAGCATTCTGAGCAGTATCATTCTGAGTATTAGCTTCCTGAGCATTCGCTTCCAGATAGTTCACTTCATTTTTTTTTTCATTTACTGAAAACACAAATGCGTAAATTGCAAGAGGATAAAAATCAAATGTCAGCCTTCCGTGGCTATCCATTTCAAGACCTGTGGTATCCATCTCAACAACATGCGGGTCATCAAGCCCATATCTGAAAAGGCGTGATAGATGCAAAGTATCACCGAGAGAAGCTGTAGTTGCCGGCGGCAGAACAGTTGAGGCAGCAGAGAGATCAATAACAGCATTCACAAAATCCTGATTTCTGATGTAATCTCCTGTGACTGTGCTATAACTCCCCTTGTTGACAGCAAATACAACATAATCTCCATTATCGTTCTGACAGGCATGGACAGAAAAACGTTCCCAGTCACTGGCTTCAGCTTTTACAGAGGTTCCCCTGAAAAAATTGCTCATCATGTAAAATGACCAATATTTTGGGTTGGGATTGCCCTCTTCATCAAACATAGCCTGCATGGCACTGTCTCTTTGTGCGTGGGTAAGGTCAGAACCTGACTGATTGGGCTCTCCAACATACCAGTTACAGGCGAGAGAAACGCCACCACGGGCAAAGAACCCAAGAAAATCCATGTTGCCTATAGCCGTAATTTGTGGAATGGAAGGATGCCCATCCCAATAAAAATATTCATATTCGGAAAATGAGAGGAGCGTACCAGGGTAATAAGCGTCAATGGCACTGTTAAGGCGGTTCAAAATATTTGTTTTGACACCTGAAAACTGTGTTTCCATATCCCAGCTTTGAAAATTTTTTTGAAAAAAACCTCGGGGTTCTTGAATTGCGTCATAATCGGTCAGACACCTGATGTAACGATGTACATCCAAATAGTTTGCAATACGCTTGCCGCTGTTTACTTCATTGGTATTCATCCGTTTAAGGTATTGGGGCAAGTTTTTTTCAGGATCTGTTTCCCAGCCTGAAATTTCAGGGTCTCCTCCTCTGTTTGGAAAAATGGATTTATCAAACGTAGATTCAGGAGCCTTCATAATCTGCCATGCAGAATCATTTATACGGGCATCTCCTCCAGGTTCGGTAACGGGACAGAGTGGAGAGTAGTCGTTGAACCAGTAAAGAAACCAGTTGGCAGGGGTGGGTCCCAAAGTATTTGCATGGGGATTCACTGCTTTTATGGATTTTGCCACTGTGGCGAATCTGTCGAAGTAATAATCATATGAGATATGAGCATTAAGAACCTGATCTCCATGAGCGGCATCAGCGTAAAGCGAAGGATAGTCACTTCGTTTCCATGCAATCCACGGCTCATTTCCGATCCCCCAGAAATGCACCTTGTCACCCGCAGATTCAATCCACTCCATCACCTCTTCCTGTGACTGAAAATGAGAGTAATACTCTCCATTTGTGTAGGAACTATTTTCAATTCCATCAGAATCTGATGCCACATTCCCAAAAACTGAAATCTGGACAAACGGCTCTGCATTTAGTGAATTACGTGTCCAATCAACAAAACTTTCCCAGCTCAAAGATATATACTCGTTTTTTTTGGATATAACATTGTAAATTCGATTGTTCTTGAAGTTGTACCGCTCCATATTGGTGGCACCAAGACGCACAACCTCTACTCTTGCGTCCCGAAGCCTCTGTTCCAGCATGTGAATGTAGTACCATGATCCCCAGTTAGCTATGTTGACTCCATACAGGTAGGGCGAAATTGGTTTGCGGTCTAAGGCAGGTTCAATGGTCAGGATGACCGGTGCAGAAGGGTATGCAAAAGAATTTGATTCCTGTGCTGATACAGATTTATTTATGGAACAGATGCCCATAGAGATTATGGAGCAAATGTCCATAGAAAACATGGAACCGATGTCCATAGAGAACATGAGCGATAGAAGCGACAGAAAAAATAATCTTTTGCAACTGGATAAATATCTCATTTTGGTATTTCTCCGCGTATCGATAGTCCCTCAGATAAAGCAAATTTGCAGCCAATATAAGTCAAAACCCCACTCCCATTGCCCTCTCCCCAAAAGATAGGTGGGAGATAAGCACTCTCTCCCCTTTGGAGAGGGTCTGGGGTGGGGCAAAATAATTATCTGGAAAGCTATATGAATATTATTGTAAATGAAACCAATTATCATGTTCAAATATCCAGATCTCATCAACCGCCAGTTCTTTTTTGTGTCCGAGTAACCCTGGAATAGGAATTTTCAACTCAATTGCATAAATAATAGAGACGTTTGCCTGCTTTTTTTCGGAAATAATTTTAACATCTTTAATAGAATATCGTACTATTTGCAACTGATCACCAAACAGCTTCCGGTACTCAGGCAGTTTAAATTTCTTCTTGTTTACATCTGCCTCAAGTTCATACATGCCATCGTAATCAGCATTGATACGTTTATCCCAGTAAAGTTTTACTTTTTTCCGTAAATTATCTTCTCCAAACGAAGATTTGGCAGAAGCCGCATACGCTGCTGACAAAGTCAATATAAAAACAAAAAGCATACTCAAAAAAAATATGCGTTGAAAGAAGCATTTTGTTAATTTCATTTGATAACCTTTTTGCCTTGTTTTTTAAATTTATTTAATCCCAAAATTTATTAGCCCCAAATTTTACTTTGAGGCTAATAATGTATCTCATGTTCGTCTGATTCTATTCTACTTTTATAGAAAAAAAGGTAATGTCGGATTTACTAAACGCACTATCTCCTGCCGGAACAACTCCACTATAGAAAGTGTATTCTCCATCCAAACCGAATGCTTTTAGATATGATTTGTATACAGAAAAAATAGTACCCGATGTGGCAGTAGTTGATTTTGAGAATAATGGTTTAAATTCAGAGGTGAATTCATAATAGTCACTATTGGTGTCAGATTGAGTAATAAAGAAGAAAACAGAATTTCCAGCAGCGTTTTTATACTGCATAAGAATATAGATATCCACGGCAGCACTGTAGTCAGGAAAGGAATATGAGAGTTTAAGCTCTTTTGTTAAATCTCCTACAGCCAGGGGCTGTGTCAGAGGAACAGGTGCTGGCAATAGATTATCAGACTTAATTTCTTTCAGAGGATACTGTGCATTAGGTACTGGTGATGCCGATATATTCATATCAAATGTCCATGTCTCTCCTGCAACAATCTCTTTTCCATCACTTGCCATAACCCGCCAGTAATAGGTCTTTTTATTTGCAAGCGTGGGAATACTTGCTGATGTTAATGCTGAGTCAACTACAACATACCTTCTGTCAGATTCATCTGTCCAATATTCGACAATATAGTTCAAAATATCATTTTCAGCACCAGTAGTTGCCTCCCATGATAGTTGTGGCATTGTGGACCATTGAGTGATACTGGTCTTATTTCCTGGAGATAAATTATTAGGTGGATCAATAATGTTACCGCCGTTATCCTCATTTACAGTAACAGCAATGTTCTGGGAGTCTTTTAAGTTGTTGTTTGACTTGTCAGAAACTGTCACTTGAACATCATAAATATTGTTTTTCCCTTCATCGCTCGGGTTATCAATGTCCGGACCTTTTTCATCTTTGAATCGTAGAAAACCATCTTCATAAATAATAAATTTATCCTTATCGACTCCACCTGTGATGCTATAGGAAATTGTAGCATTGTTCCTGTCTGCCTTCACTACAGTAACAGCTACTTGTTGATTTTTAACATTTATATTAGTTGTGTCACCACCTCCGTTACTAATAATTATGGGAGGATTATTTCCATTGATCATTAGTTTATATGGTGTTCCATCAGCTTTCTTATAAGCTGGATTGTCAGTTTTTAATGATATTGTTACTGGCGTGGTAATATCGGTGTTGGCTGTGATTGTGAACCCACCTATTGAACCCCCTGAGTAAAACGTAAGGCTGCTGTCTGTAATGGTTATTATATCAGAAGGCAAAACTTCAAGAATAAATGTAATCGAGCTTGTAGAGGGTGGATCAATTTTAATTTTTACAGGGACACTAACCCCTTTGTTAAGAGACAAGCCAGTTGCTGAAATATTTGTACCATTATTATCGAAAAATATAACAGCTTCCTTATAAACCGGATCAGCATCAGCAACAGTAAAACTCCAAATAAGCCCTGATGAAGTAAGTCCAGCAGGGTCTTTTGCAATAACTTTCCAGTAATATGTACCCTGATTAAGTTTGCCAGCATTGTATGTAGTGCCGATTGGCGTAACAGCATACTTTGGAGACTCAAGATCAGTATTACTGGTACTCAGATAAAGCGTATAAGAAACGAAATCATCATCAGGATCACCGCCATTCCAACTAAGTAATACATTGTCAGAATTCACATTATTCAAACCATTGACTGGATTTGGATTACTTGGAGAGTAAGGTTGTAGATTGGTTGGCACAGTGTTGTTATCAGTTGCATATACACCTTGCAAATCCTCAACCCTGTTACCTTGATGGTCTGCATATACAAATTTTAAATCTGCCTCGGCAGTACCAGATGTATTATATCCGCTTCCTGTGGCGATTATTGTTCTTTTGTGACATTTTAAAGTAATCGGGTCAGCTGTTTTAAAAAGAAGCCAATATTTTGTCTTTGTCTCATATTTTGTATCTCTACTGCGTAGCAGGATATTTCCATTACTAAACTCCTTGTGACTATAGGCTGCTATAGAACCAGAGCTATCAACTTGCCCACTAAGTAAAGACTTGCTTAGAATGGAATCTTCATCTTCATGCAGAACAATTACTTCCTTATAAGGATTCCCATCTTTCTGAACAATTTCAAAATAGACAAGTAAATATTCATTGTCTCCCAGATTAACATCGTTAAGTTGTGGGGTTATAACTATTTTGGAACCATTGTCCGCATTCTTGATATCTATATAAAATTTTTTCCCAAGGCTGTTATGAACAGATCCGTTGAGAGTGACTTCAAAAGTCATACTACTTAAACTAACATCAAAAGGATTCCATTGCTGAAATGTATGTGACTGTTTGCCCGACAATTCGTACTCAGGAACCGGGGCAAAAGCAACATCAAAAATTCTTTCCTGTCCGGATGGAATCACAAGTCCACTACTACTATAAATACTCCAGATATAGTCAGATGGCACACTAACGTAATTTGAATCACTTAGATTTAAATATGCCCAAGGGAAAGATTGAACAGAATTGGAACTTATAGTCAAAACATCGAAAATTCCAGTATTATGAAGTTTAATCTGATCAATAACAGCTTTTCCATAAGGAATGTCCTGGAAATTCATCACTACAGATCTTGTGTTGGGAAACTTTGACTCGTTGTCAATTGGAATATTGTTGATATCAAGAGCTTGTAAACACATCGAAAGCTTCTGGCTGTTACAAAGTTCAGAATGTGCTGATGTAACTCCAAATACAACATATAAAAGTGCAGCAAATAAAATACAGATTGGCTTATCTTTCACTTTATTGAACCTCAATTTTAGAAAATAAAAAAAGAGGGGGTAAGCATTAAAAATACCAACCCCCTCCTGAATAAGACTGTCGTGTTTAACAATAACTATTAATACTGAGTCTCTGTCATGTAGCCAAGTTGTCCGTCCATATTAATAAAGCTAAGACCAACAACAGGAAGTGTAGCAATCTGATCTACAAGATATCTTGCATTGGAACCATCAGAAAAAGCAGCTAGAACAAAACGTCCAGCAGCATAAGGATAGTTTGGAGTAAGAATATTCAACTCGTTTGGAAGAACATTCGGTGCCAAAACTCCTGGAACATATGGAGAAACATCAAAAGGTGATGATCCTATAATCAGATTTTCATCAGTATCCCATAGCTCTGCTGTATAAGCTGGAGCAAGAGCCTTCATAACCCTGTAATATGCTATTTTATACTGCTCAAAACTGTTAATACCTGTAAGTAATGCTGGATCTACAATAACATGATGTTTTGTCGGAAGAGTCAAGACAAGATTTGTCTGAAAACCTTTGGCATTAAAATAGTGTCCACGAACAGAAACATGTCTAAGTGCGGCTTCAAACTCACGAACACTTGATGAAATACCAAACCTAACATCAAGTTGATCATTCAGATAATCATCTCCGTCAGCAAATGTTGGACCCCAGGTATTGTTTGCAGAAACAAGTGCTTCATATTTGCCACCATCAGTAGCTCTTGCAAGGTCAGCAGAGTACATATAGGTGTAGTTGTCGCCGTTTACATCAACTTGATCGTTAAGAGTTGAATTCTCAGAACTTACAATAACTCCAGTATCACGCAGATAGTTATCAACACGATGAACGGCTCCATCTGTTCTGAAATTATCAAAAGCTATGGCATTATATGCCATGCCTGTGCCATATTTTCCTTCCATAACATAGAGCTTGCCAGAAAGTACATTAGGTACATCGCTCAGAGTATTTGTGCTTGGGGCTGCAATATATCTAGCAGTATTTGTACATCCACCAGGAGTAAGAAGAGCGGCTTTATTCAGACCCTGATCAAAAATAGCTTCACCTATTACTTCAATATATCCATAACGTTTATTGGCTTCTGTTCTGGCAGCATCAGCAAGAATCTCTGAACTTGCAAGAGTTGCATAGTCATTTTTCATTGTGCCAATATCTACAAGAGATTTTACAGGAGCACTGTTGATTCTAACATACTTAAAATTGTTCGGATCCATTGAGTAGTCTATACGCCACAGACCATCAGCTTGACCAATACGACTCACTTCAAAAATAGCCATATCACCAGGAGAGAGAATAAGCGGGAAGTCTTTTCCTTCGATACTGTCACCAGCAGTTCTCAATCTTACATGTACCTGAACCCAGTTATTGGCTTCATTTGAAATACAAACATAATTCAGGGCATCTGCATCAAAAAAAGGAAACAGAAGTGCATCACCAACTCCGTTTTCTGACCTTGTGATTACAGCACTGGCGTTGGATGCTAATGTCACAAAAGCAAACAGCACCATAACAAACATCATAGTAATTCTTTTTTTATTCATCTTTTTACCTACCTCTTAATTCAATTAATGTTATTCTTAAATTACACTATTACTTTACCCAACAAACTGCTTTTTGCTCAAGATTATGATTTTTTTCTCAGAATAACTGAAAAAGCTGACAAAATAGGGCATATACCTATGATTCTTTATTCATGGCGGTCTGTACAGGGCTCAGTTGCCCTGAATGCATGTGCTAAAATATATGCATATGATGCAGGTAAAAGAGCGTTGGAAGCTGCCATAAAAAGGCGTGGGGAAGATGCTGTTGTGTTAAAGGCAGCAGGCACTGGTCTTGGTGTTTATAGAGTTAAACGAAAGGTGAAAAACAAATCAGTTTCCCATATTATTGAAGGCGGGTCTAAACATATTTTTTCCATGGTGGATAATATCAGAAATCTGTCTGCTGTTCCCGTAGAAATTATCATAGTTTTACGAGAGGGAGAGTCTAATGTCTTTGATAGAGATTTAACCCGAGATTCTGGTATAAAAACCGTTATTTGCAAAAAAAATGCGACCATATCTGAAATTTACAATGCTGGTGCTGCTTGTTCCAGTGAGGAAAATTTGATTTTTTCCTCTAAATTTATTGATCTTCTTGACAGTGACTATCCACTTGGTTTACTTGAGCACGTTCAGCGTGATGAAATTGGCGTTGCCGGAATTAAGATTATTTATCCAAATGGATTTTATTATCATACAGGTATGATTCTTGGAGTTAACGGTGTCGCGGGATATGCTCACAGAAATATTTGGCAATATCCTGGATACTGGAATTTTGCAGGGTGTATAAGAAATTACAGTGCCTTAACTTGGAATTTTATGGCAGTATCAAGAAAAAAATTTGACGAGGTAAAAGGGTTTGATTCTCAATTCAATCAGTTCGGAGATGTTGATTTTTGCTTGAAACTTATTGCAAAAGGGTATAGAAACCTCTACACGCCTTATGTCATTGCTGTTCTTAACCGGTCTGTCCACTTTCTTGAAGAGCTCAGGAACAAGGAAGAAGAGGATATATTGCTCGGGCGTTATGGAGCTGTTATAGAAAATGACCCGATGCATCATCCTTTGATGTCAAAGACGCTGGAAGACTTTTCAATAGCTTTATAGTCCATTTACATGGCTATAAATGACCAGCTTGGTGTAAATGTAAGCAAATAAATATTACTATGTTATAGTAATAATACGGACTCTTTACAATGTATTGGGAATTAAATGCCCAATTTTTATACAACATTACAACGAGTTCGTTAGAATCATTTTTTAAAAAAAATGATTCTAAATTGATTGACTGACATCATGTGGAATACTGCTTGCATATAAAGACGTTCTGATAAAATCTT
>JADGBP010000280.1 GCA_015231395.1 Desulfamplus sp.
AAGGAACTTGCAAGACAAACTGCGGCGGCAACTCTGGAGATAAGAAACAATATTCAAGGAGTTCAATCAGCTACTCAGAATACTGTTAAAGATATTAGCGAAATAAGCGTAATCATTAATGATGTGAATCAGATGTCATCAACCGTGGCAGCAGCCGTTGAAGAACAGTCCGCAACAACAAAGGAGATTGCAGGCAATGTTGCTCAGGCTTCACAGGGGATTCGAGAGGTTACTAAAAACATTAAACATGTGGCTGAGGTTACGAGTCAAATTGCCGTCGATATTTCCGATGTCAGCAATACCGCAACTCAACTAAATGAAAGCAGTGCACTGGTAGAGAATAATGCCAATGAACTTAAAAGTCTCTCGTCCAATCTTGAAAAATTAATTGGCAGATACAAGATATAGACTTCCAGAAAAATATTTTGCTATCTCGATTTTTAAGAAGGGCAACCGCAAGGGATTGCCCCTACTTTTGCCAATTTAATTATCTGGAAAACTATATAACATCTTTGTATCCAATATTAGCCAAAGCTCCAGCCCCTTGCCCTCTTCTTAAAGGAAAGGACAAGACAAATACTCCTTCCTCTGGAAAACAACTTTTATGAAACAAATATATAAATTCCTTATCTTTGAAGACAATGATATAGATTTTTACGTGATATCCGAGTTGATATACGGCATCAAAAAATATAAGACTGAAATATCCAGAACTAAGACTCTTGCAGAAGGGTTAGAAATCCTTACAAAAGAAAAATTTGACCTGTTGATTTTGGATTTGAATCTTCTGGATAGTTGGGGAATTCAAACATTTACTTCGGTTTATGAAAACTCACCTCAGCTGCCCATTGTAATTCTTTCCGCTATTCACGATGATGAAATTGCTTCAAAAGCCGTTAAGACAGGGGCTCAGGATTATATTTCCAAAAGTAATCTGACGATTGAGCTTCTTTCCAAAACGTGTGAATACGCAATTAAACGCAAATCCATTGAACTTAAATTCAGGGATCGAGAACACAGGCTTAAAACAATATTCAATTCAGTTTTGTCCGGAATTATAATTGTGGACATTGAGAATAGAGTGATAGTTGAGATCAATTCAGAAGCATTGAACATAATAGGATCTGAAAGAGAGGCTATTGTCGGATCATGCTGCCGTGATTATTTTTTAAACTGTAATAACGAATGTCTGCCAATAACCAGAGATGCAGGTTGTATTTTTGAAGTGTTAATAAAAAAATCGGACGGAACCTGTATTACTGTATTAAAAACAGTAACGGATATTGTTCTGAACGGAAGACCTCATCTTTTAGAGTCATTTATTGATATTTCAGAAAGGAAAAAACTGGAAGATGCCTTTCGCAGACAGGCTATGCATGATCCGCTCACAGGTCTGTATAACAGAAGACATTTGAATGATATGATCGAGACTTCCATAAAATCAGCCGTTCGTCACAATACACCACTGTCTCTTTGCCTGTGTGATCTGGATGCTTTCAAAATAGTTAATGATACATACGGTCATCAGACAGGCGACCACGTTCTTATAGCCTTTGCCTGTATTATGAAAGAACAGCTCAGAAGCGAGGATATAGCCGGACGCTATGGAGGTGATGAATTCTGCATGATTTTTACCCATTCCCATGCTGAAAAATCATTACTGGCTCTGGAACGGATAAGGTCAATTTTTGAAAAAACCGTGTTTGAGAGCATGGATAAAAGCCTTTTTTCAATATCATCCACATTCGGTATAGCTGATTTTTCAAAGGGTATGAGTGCAATTCAACTTGTTTCTCATGCAGACAAGGCTTTGTACAGGGCAAAAAGGTTAGGGAGAAATAGAATTGAAAAATATTAAACGGGCATGATCGGATTTCTTATCATGCCCGTTTGATATGTATTGAAATTGTTATGCCACAGATTCAGGTTTTTATTTTATTATTCAGGATTTTTGAATCCCTCAATAATTGCAGCAAAACCGCTTATTTTAGCCACTATCAATTAAGCACCTCACCACGTGCACTTATAACCACATTTGTTATGGGAACTGTCACACCGGAAAGAACCATTGCTTTTTGAAGAATCATGGGAAGACCGGAACAACATGGAACTTCCATTATAAGAGTGGTCACGCTTTTAATATCCGCAGTTTTAAAAATTGACGCAAACTTCTCAACATATGAATCTATATCATCAAACTTCGGGCATCCTATCATCACTACCTTGCCTTTAAGGAAATCCTGATGAAAACAAGGATAAGCAACAGGAACACAATCAGCAGTGACAAGCAAATGAGCACCTTTTAAAAATGGAGCGGTTGCCGGAATAAGTCGTATCTGTACAGGCCAGTGACCCAAAGCTGAATTAGATGATTTTGAGTTAGATGGTGCTGAGTTAGATGATGCTGAGTTAGATGATGCTGAGTTAGATGATGCTGAGTTAGATGATGCTGAGTTAGATGATGCTGAGTTAGATGATGCCGATACGGAATCAGATGGTGATGAAGCGGAATGCCCAGTTGAGCCTGTGTGGCAATTATTACTCTTGTGTCCATCTGCCTTAGAAAAAATTTGAATATGGCTTGAAGAACAACCACACGCCATATTCTTCTCTGAAGCCGCGTCCTTGTTCTTAATCATCTTTAAATATGCTTCAACCGCTTTCTCATCAAACTCATCTGCTTCCCGTTCAATAATATGCAGGGCATTCTGAGGGCACTCACCAAGACAGGCTCCCAAGCCATCGCAATATTGATCTTTGACAATCTTTGCCTTGCCATCAATGATCTGAATTGCACCTTCTGCACAAGATGGAACACAGTTCCCGCAGCCATCACACAGCTCTTCATCTATTTGAATAATTTTTCTTTTTACTGTCATGCTAATATCTCCTTAAAATAATACATAGGCTGCTTTGTTCCGTCCTGTTTCTGTTAAAAATGATTTTTCGATAATCCGCTCAAGCCTCTCTTTGCTTATGGGTTCTTCATTTTTATCTGCTTTTTCTTTTTGATCGTCTTCTAAATTGGTAAGCAGATCAGAATCATAAAGTACCTTGAAATTGAGGGTCTCGTCTGTCCTTGGATGGTGATGATGCCCAATAATATCAGATACCTCTTCAATAAGCTCTTCTCTGGCACCAAGCTTTTGAAGAATCTCTTTTGCAATTGGAGGCCCTTCAATTTCCTGATATTTAGGAGCATTTGAATTATATTTTCTTTCTGACTCCTTGATACCTATATCGTGAAGATAGGCAGCACACAGAATCACAGACAAATTTACCTTGTCATTGCCCTCCGCATGTTTTTGTTGTTTGCTCTGTATCTCTTTTCCAATATGTTCAGCATATCGGGCAACTCTCATGGCATGACCAATACGTTTAAAGTCAGATTTAAAATATCGCTTCATCTCAACAGCTACCCTGTCCTTGAGCATATCTTCTCTCTGCCGAACAAACTCTTCAGGAAGTGTTGATATACATTGATCCGCATATTGACAATAGGCGGCACATCCAAAATCCATACTGGGATTGACAATCCTTTTGCCACAATTTCTGCATCTTCGTGATGTGTCATCTTTAAAAAACTCCATGCCAGAACCGCACTCAGGGCATGTTGTGTCAAAAATAGCATCATTATTCCAGTATTGTGTATCCTGACCTGGGCATTTCATATTAACCTCCTTAATGAATACTTTCGCCAAAAACTTGAAAACAGTAATGAAGCATAGTAGTGAAGTTTAGCAATTTTCATGCCACGGGGTTATTTGTGTGCCACGGATTCAGGTTAAGACTCAACTTATATTCTTTATTTCACAAAATTCAACTGCTCAATGGCGGTTATCTATCCATAA
>JADGBP010000281.1:0-476 GCA_015231395.1 Desulfamplus sp.
TACTTACGGGAGACTATACAGGACTTCTTGATACAATAAAAAACCGTATTCGAACAGCACAAACACGGGCAATTTTGTCTGCTAATTCGGAACTAATCCGACTCTACTGGGAAATCGGACAGATGATTGATACCCGCCAAAAAAAGGAGGGATGGGGAGCCGGAGTTATTACACGTCTTGCACAGGATCTGCACAATGAGCTACCCGAAGAGAAGGGATTTTCCAGAGCAAATCTTATGTATATGCGAGCCTTTGCCGATGCCTGGAGCGAAGAGCAAATTGTCCAACAGCCTGTTGGACAATTACCGAAGAGCGACCTATGATAAATCCGATAGCCATGCGGGAAGCTGTGGTTAATGCCATTGTCCACAATGACTACTCAAATGGGAGTGTTCCCAAATTTGAATTTTTTTCTGATAGATTAGAGATTACATCTGCTGGAGGATTACCTTATGGTCTTGAAATTGATGATTTTT
>JADGBP010000281.1:521-3824 GCA_015231395.1 Desulfamplus sp.
AATTGTTGAACAGCTTGGTTCAGGCATTCCGCGTATTTTAGCGGCTTACGGACAAGAGTGTTTTCAGATCAGCCGCAATTTTTTCCGCGTGGTGTTTCCCTATGCCTACCCATTGCCAAAGCATTTAAGTTCACAGAAGGATACAGAACAAATAAAGGAACAAGCAAGGGAACATGTAGGGGAACATGTGGGGGAACAAGTAAAGTCAGTGGTGTTAAAAATAGAAAGCGAAATGTCTGTAGTTGAAATAATGGCAGCTCTTGAGTTGAAAGGTCGTAGAAACTTTCTACAAAACTATTTACAACCTGCTCTTAAATCTGGATTTATAGAAATGACTCAACCTAACTCACCCAAAAGCCCAACTCAAAAATACCGTCTCACTGAAAAGGGTGAAGCTCTGCTGGGGAAAATAGGTGACCATGTCTAATCAACTTCATCTTTTACAAAAACACTTCGATACCGCCCTCGAAAGCCCAAACGGCATTAAAAAACTGCGTGAGTTGATTCTCACCCTTGCCATGCAGGGCAAACTGGTAAAACAAGACCCCAATGATCAGCCAGCAAGCGAGCTTTTGAAAGAGATACAGGCAGAGAAGGAACGGTTGATGAAAGAGGGCAAGATCAAGAAGCAGAAAGAGCTGCCGCCGATCAATCCGGAAGAAGTGCCGTATGCGGTGCCTGAGGGGTGGGTGTGGACGAGGTTAGGGAATGCTATGTTAAAAATAACTGACGGTACACATCATTCACCAATCAATACAGAAACTGGTGATTTTCTTTATATTTCAGCTAAAAATATTAAAGATGCTGGTGTTCAATTAAGTAATGCCACTTTTGTTGCAACCGAAGTTCATGAAGAAATATATTCTCGCTGTGATCCAGAGTTTGGTAATATTCTTTATATAAAAGATGGTGCTACAACTGGGGTAGCAACCATAAACAACCTTAAAGAACCATTCTCGATGCTGTCAAGTGTCGCACTATTAAAGCAACCATTTGAGGTGTACAACCGATTCCTTTTATTTGTATTGAGATCACCCTATTTTTATAGTGAAATGCGTGCTGGAATGACCGGCGTTGCAATTACTCGTGTTACGCTAACAAAATTACAAGATGCAATATTCCCCCTCCCACCCTTCCTCGAACAAAAACGCATTGTTGCCAAAATCGACGAACTCATGTCCCTCTGCGACAAGCTGGAAGCACAACGCAAAGCCCGCAATGACAAACGTCTTGCAGTCCACACCGCCGCCATTAACAATCTTCTTACTGCCTCTGATAAAAATGAATTTCATACATCATGGGAGTTTGTCACCCGCCACTTTGACCCGCTTTACAGTGTAAAAGAAAATGTGGCAGAGCTGAAAAAAGCTATTCTCACCCTTGCCATGCAGGGCAAACTGGTAAAACAAGACCCCAATGACCAGCCCGCCAGAGAGCTGTTGAAAGAGATTCAGGCAGAGAAGGAACGGTTGATTAAAGAGGGGAAGATTAAGAAGCAGAAAGAACTGCCGCCGATCAAGCCGGAAGAAATGCCGTATGCGGTGCCGGAGGGATGGATTTGGAGCATTTTTGGCAATATTGCAACAATCGAACGAGGTGGTTCTCCACGCCCTATCAATTTATTTATAACTGATAATGATAATGGCTTAAACTGGATCAAGATTGGGGATACAGAAAAAGGTGGTAAATACATCACCTCGACAAAAGAAAAAATCCGCCCAGAAGGTTTAGTAAAAACCAGGATGGTTTATCCCGGTGATTTTCTTCTTACAAATTCAATGAGTTTTGGACGACCTTATATCACAAAAATTGAAGGCTGCATTCATGACGGTTGGTTAAGAATTTCTCCACCAATAAGTTTGGACAAGGATTTTCTCTATAATCTATTATCATCCAATTTTATTTCAAACTTTTTTTCTTTATCGGCATCGGGTGCAGTTGTGCAGAACCTGAATTCCGAAAAAGTGCGAGAAGTACCAATCCCCCTCCCACCCCTTGCTGAACAAAAACGCATTGTTGCCAAAATTGACGAACTAATGTCCCTCTGCAACAAGCTGGAAAATCAGATAGAACAGGCAACCGCAAAGCAGACTGCTTTGTTTGATGCGGTATTGGCAAAGGTGTAGCGTTTATGCTATTAAAAAGCATATCCATTGATGAATACAAAAACCTCAAAGATTTTACTCGCAATTTCAACGCCGCTTGTTTTATCGACATCTTTGTCGGGAACAATGGTTGTTATCATTAGGTTTTGACAGCATTTAACATACAGGAATAAAAAATATTATGCATTATGAAGGAAACATCATCAGACCCCCGAGCGAAGCCCAAAGTATTCTTTTACAGGTTACTGTGGGATGCTCTCACAACAAATGCACTTTTTGCGGGGCATACAGCGGGGAAAGATTTACAATTAAAAAAGATTCGATAATTTTTGAAGATATTGACTTTGCAGCAAAATATTGCAGGCAACAGACAAGACTTTTTATATGTGATGGAGATGCTCTTATCATTCCCCAAAGACGGCTTGTACCTATCCTTGAAAGAATCAAACAACGCCTTCCCTGGGTTGAGCGGGTAGGACTTTACGCAAATACAAAAAGCATGAAAATGAAAAGTCCTGAAGAGCTAAAAGAGCTAAGAGACCTTGGCGTAAAAATTGCCTACATGGGACTTGAAACCGGCGATGATATCACTTTGAAGGCGATTAACAAGGGTGCGGATTCCAGCCGAATGATTGAGATGGGCAGAAAAATCCGCAATGCAGGAATCAAGCTTTCTATTACGGTACTTCTTGGACTTGCCGGAAGGGAAAGATCTCATATTCATGCCACAGAGACAGGCAGGGTACTTTCTGCCATAGATCCGGAATATGTCGGAGCATTAAGCCTTATGCTAATACCTGGCACTCCTCTGCACAATGATTACCGAAACGGAATTTTTGAGCTAATCACACCAGATGAAATGCTCACAGAGCTTGGAACCATGATTGCTACAACACATCTGTCATCAGGACTTTTTCATGCAAACCATGCGTCAAACTATCTTCCCATCAGGGCAAATCTTCCCCGTGACAGAGAAAAAACCCTTGCTTTAATTGCAAAGGCATTGGATGGTAAAGTGAAACTAAAGCCGGAGTATATGAGAGCGTTGTAAAAATTATATAGACTTCCAGAAGAATATTCAGAATCATGGTTCTCTAACCTTGAAAAATGTTGAAGTATTATATCTCCAGGTGCAAGAAAAATCTAATGGAGTTATCATTGAGACGATTCTTAAAAATGTATTTAACGTCGTTGGTTA
>JADGBP010000282.1 GCA_015231395.1 Desulfamplus sp.
TATAGATTGAATAGTATTCACTCTTTGAAAAAGAGAATATCTCAACCACCTATGACGTGTCAAACGGATAAAAATTATTTTCCAGAAGTTTTGACTGAAGTTATAGTTTTTTGATATGAATTTCGATATAATCAAAAAAAATGTGCAAAAAGGTGTGTAAATCAACCCTCATTTTACCGTAATTTCAAATCTACCGAAATATCGCTGGTCAAGGGATTAATAATGTCTGCAAAAAACTTAATGACACCATCCATGCTTGCAAATAAACTTAATGCCGGCAATGCAACTGTAAGGTTCTGGCTGAACAGGTTCAGTAAATGGCTTCCATATACATTAGAAAATGGAGAAAAACTATATCATGCAGATACCCTGAATACACTTTTATTCATTTCGGAAAAGATTGATTCAGGAATGCTTCCCACGGAGATTGAAAAACATCTTGATACTTCTGAAAAATCTATAGGGACTGATATTTCGGAGATGAAACCAGATACGCCAGTATTAGAATCTATCATGCCGGCTATACAATCTATCATTCCGGATTTCCCGATATTTCCACCAATGAATCAGAATTTACAAAGCAGGGATAATATAAAACTTGTCAGCACTTTTTTTGAAAAATTTTACAATCATCAAGACAGGATTGCAGCAGCCGAGGAACGTAAGGCAAATGCTGAGGAGCAGAAAGCAGAAGCGGAAATGAAAAAAGCGGAAGCTGAGATGCATAAAGCAGAAGCCGAAATGAAAAAAGCGGAAGCTGAGATGCAGAAAGCAAAAGCGGAAATGAAAAAAGCGGACGCCGAAATGCAGAAAGCAGAAGCTGAGATGCAAAAAGTAGAAACTCTTTCAAAACGGGCTGAAGCAGAGATGCAAAAAGCCAATGCCATAAACACGCTTGCAGATGCATTGAAGAATATACCAGCCGATTTTTTAAATTCATTCTCTTCAAGGTCAGCATATCCACCTGTTGAGTCTCGCTCTAATTTTAATGATGATGCTTTTAATAGTGATAATTTGAGCATTGAAGATGATACAGATATGATGCCCGATATTGCAGAGAACGATATAATTGCAGAGAATGATATAGATGATCTGTCGGCAGCACTCATTGAAGACGACTCATCCCAACTTCCTCTTGATACTTTTAGCAGTGATATGGATGATCTGACATCTCTTATTGAGGATGATCATCAATCGCAACTGCCCGATGATACTCTGAGCAGTGAAATGGACGATCTGACATCTCTTCTTGAGGATGATCATCAATCGCAACTGCCCGATGATACTCTGAGCAGTGAAATGGACGATCTGACATCTCTTCTTGAGGATGATCAAACTCAACTGCCCGATGATATTCTTAGTAGTGATATGGACGATCTGGCATCTCTTATTGAGGATGATCAATCTCAACCGTCCTTTGATACTACGGACAGCAACATGGACGATCTGGCAGAACTCATCAAGGATGAACCGCAAGATTTAGAACCAGAGATATCAGATAGTGATATAGATGATCTCATGTCACTAATTGACAATGACATATCTGAAAATATCTCTCGCGATACTGAAGATCGCATGGAAAATGATATCATGGATGATCTGTCAGCCATCATTGATGAAGATGCTACTGCTCTATCCCTCGGCATTTTAGATAGCGATGTTGATGATCTTATGTCACTCATAGATGATAATACACAAAACGAGCGTCCCCTGAACATATCAAGCAATGATGATCTTGAAAGCGATCTCATGGATGATCTGTCAGCTATCATTGATGAGGAGAATAGGCTGTTGACTCCCCCAAAGATTGAAAAACCCCGAGCATCTCTGGAAAAAAATTTTGAACAATACAAAACAGAAGTAATTAATATTATTATTAAATTAAAAAAAGATGGGCATACTATAGATGAAACCACACAATTATTGAACAACGAAGAAATAAAGACTTTGGCTGGAAAAAATAAATGGACAACCAAGATGATAGGTAAAATATATGCGTTTATAGAAGCTGCTGCAAAATAAAAGTCTGACTGCAACACTATTTTAATGTCAGGCAATCTTAATGTCAGGAAATCCGATACGTTTTTATTGTAAAATGCTACCGACTGATATGTTGATTGACGAGCGGTATATCAAGAATGTTGAGGATCGTCTTGGACTGAAAACCGAGGAACAGCGGTCATCTTTTAGAAATACTATCCGGAAGATATATGGACAGAAGCTCTCTCTTGACCCCAATTATGACTTTATGGACAATCTGGAACTTGTCAAGGCAATCACTGATGTCAGGCTTAAATCAGACATTGCCGGTGCCGGAAGCCTTGTCGGTGCCCTTGCCAACCGTACCAATGAGGAAAACCAAAAGCTCCATGACCGGATGATTAACACCATGACAGACAAACTTGGATATTGTAATACCTGTGCCCAGAAAACCATTGAATACTTCTGCAGTCAGGAAGATGATAAATAATGATTATCCTGGCAAATTGGGAGATAGGTAATGATAACCCACTCCAGATAAAGGACAAATCAGGTGGAGGAGAGACACAATGATAACCCGAGCCAGGTGGAGGACAAACAATAATAACCCGGGTCAGGAGGGCGATAAATCATGATAACTCTGGATGAACTCCTGGAAAAGGACAAGAAGCGAGAAGAGGACGGATTTAAACGCAAGATCCGTATAGGTCGTATTGTAAAACCTGTCCGAGGGGGGAAAGAAAAAATTGTGGTGGTACCGACCACTGTTGAGGAGAAGTTTGTCCACGATGAGATCCAGCCGGGCGGAGATGGCGAAGGTGGTGAAGGAGAGTCAACTGGCGGTACCGGTGAAGGAGAAGAGGGCGATGTAATAGGAGAAGAGAAGATTCGTCCTTCTGGAGAGGGTGAAGGAGAAGGGCAGGGCGATGGTGAAGGTCCGGGGCAGGGTTCAGGCGGTGAGCACGAGTTTGAATCAAATGCCTATGAGCTTGGAAAAGTACTTTCTCAGGACTTTGAGCTTCCCAATCTTGTGGATAAAGGTGGAAAGCGTACTCTTGTTAAATTCACATATGAAATGACCGATAAGCACAGGGGGTTCGGTCAGATTCTGGACAAGAAAGCCACGTTACGTCGTATTGTGGAGACCAATATCGGTCTTGGCAATATCCCTGATGTCTCGGCAATTGACTCTTCCACCTTTATCGTATCACCATCTGACATGATATACAGGATTCTTTCCCGGGAAAAGACGTATGAATCCCAAGCACTGATTTTTTTTCTTAGGGATTATTCAGGTTCCATGAGCGGAAAACCTACCCAGACTGTTGTATCTCAGCATGTTATGCTTTACTCATGGCTTTTGTACCAGTATCACAAACAGGTGATAACACGTTTTATCCTGCATGATACCGAGGCTCGTGAAGTGGATGATTTCTACAAGTATTATTCCTACAAGGTTGCAGGAGGAACAAAGGTTGTTGCTGCATACAAAATGGTAAATGACCTTGTGGAGAAAGAGGGGCTTGCCAGAGACTATAACATATATGTTTTCCATGGAACAGACGGCGATGACTGGGATACTCAGGGAAAGGAAGCTATAGAGGAGCTTAAAAAGATGCTCACCTATGCAGCCAGAATCGGAATAACCATTGCCAAACACAGCTATTCAAAATCAAAGCCGACAGAAGTGGAAAATTATATCAAGGCTATGAATGTACCTTTCATGAAGTGAGGCAAACAGTTTGGTTTCAGAGATATTTTTACCTTCAATCATAATTTCGCGACTGAGAGCATTGGTAGTATAATGCTTTAGAACATCCCTGCGCATCT
>JADGBP010000283.1 GCA_015231395.1 Desulfamplus sp.
GGTTTTATTGAAAAGCAAATCAATATATGAAAGCCGTTATAAAATCAAGTTTCAACTACCGTTGTGGTTCTCTATCCCCGAAACCTACTCATGAACTTTATCGTGAAAACAAAATCGTATTACCGTGAAAACAGATCTTGTTTTCATACTAAAGAGTGACAGCTTCCGGTCATGGACGGTTACTCATAAAATCCACTCATGACATGCGTGTCTGAAAATGTTTTCTTGAAATGTTCTCTTGAAATGATATGCTTTCATCAATAAAAAACATTATGCTGGAGGTGATGTGTGTCAAACCCTTATGAACATCTGTGGATATATTATCTGGAAGGAACCCCTGAAAAGACTTCTGTAAAAAAGAACAGCAATTTTATAGGAAACTGGGAGGAAGATGGTTTTTCGTTCCTCTTCTTTTCCGCCCCGTGTGATGAGGTTGTACAAAAAATGGTGGATCAGGATGAAAAACTTACCCTTATTGACAGATATTCAATGAGCGGTGAAGAATGGCATGGTGACAAGATTGAATCCTATACAACAGGAAGTCTGTGCATTTCTCCGCCTTGGAAAATCCCTTTTATTAATAATCCGGGTTTAAAACATGTTCTTTTGGATCCAGGGGTGGTTTTTGGAACTGGTCGCCATCCTACAACAGAGGATTGTCTTGGATATATTGAATATATTTTTCAACAGGAAACTATATCCACAATGATTGATATCGGTACTGGAACTGGACTTCTGGCAATTGCGTCAGCCATTCTTGGAGCACAGAAGGTTCTGGCAATTGATTTCAATCTTCTTGCAGTTCAGACTACATATAACAATATTGGACTTAATTCCCTTGAAGACAAGATTCTTGCCATTCAGGGAAGAGCAGAAGACTTTGTCATACTGCCCTCGGATCTTATAGTTGCAAATATACATTATGACGTAATGAAACAACTGCTTGAGATACCTGAATTTATCCAACACCGATGGCTTATTCTTTCCGGTTTATTACGCAGTGAAGTAAACAAGGTGGTTGAAAATCTCAATAACAAAGGGGTTTCAATAATGGAGACAGTTTCACCTGACGGAATATGGAATACCATTCTGGCTAAAGGCAAATATTAAAGTCCCTGCAAATAGAAATTTTGTAAATAGTGCTTCTACAAATAGAGATTCTTAACATAGAGATTCTTAACATAGAGATTCTTAACATAGAGATTCTGCAAATCTAATTATTTATTGAATAAAATCAAGGGATAAATTCCATTTTTGCAAGATACCTATTGAGTTCTGTAACCCGCCTTATCGTAAATTCTAATATTATTTCAAAAATGTATTTATCTAATTAAATACTTTCAATAATGAAGTTTTTATATATTCTTCCTATTCTTATTTGTCTCTTCCATAATCCTATCTTAAAATAATATCTTGCATAACTATCTATAATAAATTGATTATTTGAAATAATTTTTCATTGCAAAAAAAATTATTTACATCATGGAATTATCTTTGCTTATCATAAAAATACATTCTAATTTTAACGGTCGGAGTGTAGATGGCAACAATCCGGTCATGAAAGTTTAATGATAAAATGAGAGTTTAACGACAGAATGAGAGTTTAAAGGACAAAAATAAATCTTAAAAACTATAACCTTAAGGAGAATTTATGACTTCAAGCAGAGATATCAAAACAAAAACACCAATAATGGAAATGCCAATCATCAAAAAAGTTATAATGAAAAAATCAATATGGATAACAATGTTGATAACATTGCTGTCTATGCTATCGACTCTATATAACGGAACCGCTTTTGCAGGTGATGAGGCTGTAATCAATACAGGTGATACCGCATGGATTCTTGTGGCAACCGCACTTGTTATGGTTATGACTCCGGCTGGACTCGCCCTTTTTTATGGTGGTATGTCCCGTTATAAAAATCTTTTGAACACATATGCAATGACATTTATAGCATACTGCTTAGGCAGCATAATATGGGTGACATGGGGATACACTCTTGCCTTTGGTCCTGATAAAGGAGGACTTATTGGAGGATTGGATTATCTGTTCCTTTCGGGAATAACTCCTGCAGGTATCACCGGCACCATTCCCACTCTGGTTTTTGTGCTGTTTCAGATGACATTTGCTTGTATTACTGGTGCTCTGGTTCTGGGAGCTGTGGTTGACAGAATTAAATTTTCGTCATGGATTGTCTTTATTATTCTTTGGATAACAGTTGTGTATTGTCCGGTTGCTCACTGGGTATGGGGAGGCGGATGGATGGCTACAATGGGAGCATTGGATTATGCTGGCGGTAATGTTGTACATATAAATGCCGGTGTTGCGGGTCTTGTTCTTGCCCTGATTCTGGGGAAAAGAGTGGGATATGGCAATGAAGCCATGTTTCCATCAAGTGTTGCATTGACTGCACTCGGAGCTGGACTGTTATGGTTTGGATGGTTTGGTTTCAATGCAGGAAGCAGGCTTGCCGCTGATGGTGTCGCAGCCTCTGCGTTTCTTGTTACCAACACAGCCGCTGCTGCTGGTGGAATAGCATGGATGCTCGTTGAGTGGTATCACACAAAAAGACCAACTCTTCTTGGAATTGCATCTGGTGTGGTGGCAGGGCTTGTGGCAATCACCCCAGCATCAGGCTTTGTGAATATGCCCTCGTCCATTGTAATTGGATTTGTTGCTGGAATCATAGGTTTTCTGAGCGTATCTACCTTAAAAAGAAAAATGGGATATGATGACTCTCTTGATGCTTTTGGAGTTCATGGGATATGTGGAATATGGGGAGCAATAGCAACCGGTATATTTGCGGATCCATCTATTACTGAAGGTGTTGCTGGAGCCATTTACGGGAATCCCGGGCAGGTATGGATTCAGTTGATATCTGTTCTTGCCACCGCTGCATACAGTGCTGTAGCAACGTTAATTGTGGTTTATATTACCCGAGCTGTGACTTCTGGGCTAAGGGTGGACAAAGAGGATGAAATCACGGGTCTTGATAGCTCCATTCACGGAGAAAGGGCTTTTGAGATATTCTGATACGGCACTCATGGTTGGGGGGGTGCGACCTGTTACGCGGAACAATAACATTTTTGCGGCATCCTTAATATAACATCAAAAGTAGTTGACACTTTTTTGTTGGAACTCCCATGAAAATGGGAGTTAATCTATAAAAAGTGTCAACTGGCAAACTTTAAAGATTCCAATTCATTTCTTATTTATTCTACCGAGTGATTCCACAGCGACAGCTTTCAACTCCTTTTCACTCGCAGATTGAAGCACATCATTGTATAAATCTCTTGCTTTTCTCAAATCAATATTTACTCCAACACCAGTTTCATACAACCTTGCTAATAAAATTTTACCTTGATTATTATCCTGACCAACAGAAGCATTAATGAGCCTTAATGTCTCATTGATATCTGTAGAAATCCCCAAACCCTTAATATAATGAACTGCCAAATTATTTTGTGACCAGGGATATCCTTGAGCAGCAGCCTTTTTGTACCAATCGACTGCTTCAAAATCATTTTTAATAACACCGTTGCCTTCCGCATAAGCCAATGCAACATTATGTATCGCAGGTAAATAGCCTTTTTTTGCTGCCAGCATATAATATTTAAATGCTTCTTTATGATTTTTCGTTAGCGTAGCTCCCTCAGAAAACAAGTCTCCCAAAAAATTCTGTGCCAGTGGATTACCCAATGATGCCGATTTTTTTATTAAATCAATTGCTTTTGATTTATCCTCATCAACACCTCGTCCAAAGAAAAAGGCTCTTCCTAACAAGAAAAGACCCACAGGAGT
>JADGBP010000284.1:0-1799 GCA_015231395.1 Desulfamplus sp.
GATATGAGAAATCAGAAGAGAAGGCAAAAGCGGCGGAAATAGAACAAGTATCTCCTGAACCATTAGCCGTTACCGCCCTTAAAATACTTGTTGCAGAGGACAACATTGCCAATCAGAAAGTGGCAATGGCAATTTTGAAAAAATTAGGTTTTTCAGCAGATGTTGTGAACAACGGCATAGAAGCTATAGAATCTCTACGGAATAAATCGTATGATCTTGTTTTAATGGATATGTGGATGCTGGAAATGGATGGAATCGAAGCCACAAAAATCATACGTAGTCCATATCCGGGCATCCTTAATCCAACGATTCCTATTGTTGCAATGACAGCAAGTGCCACAATAGAAGACCGTCAAAAGTGCTTTGATGCTGGAATGAATGATTTTATATCAAAACCTGTTTACCCTGACGAGCTTCTGTCAGTTATCAGAAAACAGATGAAGATTTACGGGTCAGAGGTGGGAATCAAGGCAGCTGAGGCAATAGCAGAATTGAGATGTAAGCTCGTCGAAACCTTTGACCGTCAGGATTTTTTAAAAAGGTTATGCGGGGATGAAAAAATTTTGAAAAGCTTTGTATTATATCTTCCAGAAAGCCTTTCCAAACAGATAGAAAATCTGAAGATGGCTTTGGATAAAAAAGATGTCAAAGAGATAGGATTTTGTGCCCATACAATCAAAGGATTGAGTGCCAATGCTTCAGCAAAAAGACTTTGCAATATCGCATCCATGATAGAATCTGCAGGCAAAGCTGGCAAAATAGATATTGCAGCCTCCATGATGGAGAAACTGGAACATGAATACATGGAATTAAAATCTGTATTGTCAGATATGTTTCCTGAAAACAATACAAAAGAATCTGGCATCTTCCATTTGCCAGGTTACACTTTCTGAAGCAAAAATCCGATTTTCGGGAATCGCCTCAAAAAAAGTGTAAACTACTTTTGGGTTGATATGAAGGATGTCAAGAATTTCTATAAAAATCAAAAAGTACCCCACCAAAAAAAACAGGGTAAAAAGGAAGTATGTATGAACGAGAACCTAAAATCCATTAATATCGAACAATTACTGGCAGAGGCTGATGAGCTTATCAAACAGATTAATTTAGATGCCGTCAAAGACATGAAAGAAGAGCATATCATTCAGTTTGAAAAACATGCTCAAGAGCTGGAAAAAATAAAATCCAAGGTTAAGGGTAAAATCAAGGAGCCGGAAACATCGGAAATACTCACAAGTGCCAATGGTGTACACGAAGCGATTCTGGATATTTTAAAAGCCATGCACTGCATGACAAATAGCATCAAGGGAAACCCTTCATCTTTGGGGTGAGGAAAGATCGATGAAAAATCAACATATGATTATGTTTGTAGCGTTGTCAGTATTGACGCTGAGCAGCATTGCATGTGCCAATGGAGTAATAACCAAATTTGAAAAGGTACCTTCTGGTGAAGAACTCCTGATCAAACAGATGAAAAATATATTACAGGACAAGATGTTCAGGGCTTATCCGCCTGGCAGAATGAAACGAGACGCTCATCCTAAAAATTTGGGGTGCCTTAAGGCAGAATTCATTGTAGAACCAGATATTCCTACGGAACTTAAGGTAGGATTATTTGAATTTCCTCAAACATATCCTGCATGGATTAGGATTTCCAGTGCAAGCGGCAAGATTGAGTCTGACAAAGTCAAAGACTTACGTGGTTTTGCCATAAAAATCATGGGTGTCAAAGGGGAGCGGTTTCAGACGCAGGATGAAGAGAAAGAAATGCGGGACGAGGAAAAAGAAACACGGTACCAAGA
>JADGBP010000284.1:1899-3776 GCA_015231395.1 Desulfamplus sp.
AGTCTGACAAAGTCAAAGACTTACGTGGTTTTGCCATAAAAATCATGGGTGTCAAAGGGGAGCGGTTTCAGACGCAGGATGAAGAGAAAGAAATGCGGGACGAGGAAAAAGAAACACGGTACCAAGATAAAGAGACACTGAACCAAGAAAAAGAAACACGGTACCAAGATAAAGAGACTCTGGGCGAAGAGCAAGAGACACTGAGCGAAGAGCAAGAGACGCAGGGCGAGGAAAAAGAGACGCAGGACTTCATATTACTAAGCTATCCTGTGATGCCCTTAGGAACGGTCAAACTGTTCCATGACGCTGTGTATTACAGTATTAAATGGTCGCCATTTGTTTTTATTTCCCGTCTCGTTCTGTCTGGCAATTTCCATATAATCAATGAACTCCGCAAGGCACGACAAAACCAGACCTCTCCTTTGGACATCCGTTACTGGAGTACAACTCCTTATATGTACGGAAAAGATCACATTGTAAAATACTCCATTATCCCGACTTCACACATAAAAAGCTCTCTGCCCTCTATACTTGCCGATGATTATCTTACTGCAAACATGGAAAAACACCTTGCAGAGAATGAGGCAAGTTTTGATTTTATGATTCAATTACAAAAAGACCCTGTCAAGATGCCAGTTGAGGATGCAGGTGTGGAATGGAGCGAAAAGGAATCTCCCTTTATCAAAGTGGCATCAATTCGCATCCATCCCCAGCCATTTCGTACCAAAGAACGGGAAGATTTCGCTGAAGATTTGTCGTTCTCTCCGGCACACTCCCTGATCGAACATCGACCGATCGGCGGCATTAACCGGGCGAGAGTTCAAATTTATCGGTATTTATCAGAATTTCGCCATAGACGAAACAACAGGCAGATGATGGAACCTGTCAGGTAGCCAGACACCAGACAGATGATGGAACCTGTCAAGTAGCCAGACACCAGACAGATGAGTCACCATTGTCAAGATTAAATAGGAAATAAAAGCAACTCAACAATTTGACCAAGAATATGCAAATGGCAAAAATCCAAGAAAATCACTTAATAAAGGACAAAAAAAATGAATCTTTTACCCTGTCTGTTGATCAAGCAGAAGTAAGATGCGAAATTAAAAAAGAAAACATTCAGGAAGGTGAGGTCTTATAAAAAAGAGATTTTAAGAGATTAACAAAAGGATTAAACTATATGAAAAAAAAAGTGCTGGTTGTCGATGACAACGCAAACAATTTGATGCTGGAAAAAGACATTTTAGAAGTTGCTGGCTTTGAAGTGTTTGAAGCTAAAAATGCTTCCAGCGGAATGGAAATTGCCAAAAGAGAATGGCCTGATATTATAATCATGGATGTCAGGCTTCCTGATATGCTCGGCACTGAAGCTGCAAAAATATTGCGTCAAAACAGAGATACGCAACATATTCCCATTATTTTCGTAACAGCTTCGGTTATGGCACAAAACAGAGAAGATATAACAAAGATAGTTGACAGCGGATTCATAGGCAAGCCCATAAACACGCGTACCTTTGCAAAAGATATAAGTAAATTTATAAATCCTGATTCATACAGATACAGATACAAATCAAGTAGAGTATAGCCGCATTTAGAAAGTTTGCCATAATTGAGATATTATATAGCTCTTCTATTTCATTTGTGTATCGTTGTTCTATTATTGAACGTAGAGACGCACAGCCGTGCGTCTCTATTCGTAAATATTGCTTATTTATGTTTCTACACATTGTTTAGGAAAGCTATATGAAAGAAAAACCGTTAATCTTGATTGTTGATGATAATATCGAGAATATTGAGCTTCTTGAGGCATATCTTTTCCCGCAGGGTTATGAAATTATTACAGCTTCAAGCGGAGAAGAGGCACTTGAAAAACTTTC
>JADGBP010000285.1 GCA_015231395.1 Desulfamplus sp.
TGTCGTCTTTCAGACCGTCTGAAACACTGAGACTTTAGTCTCTGTTTAATTCCAAACTTGTAGAGCAAGGAACTTGTGAAGTATCCCTTGGTACGTTCTTTAACTTTGCTTTAAACTTCTGCATAAAATTTCCTTTAAGCTCCCTAATCAACTCTTGCGTTAAACATCACTGTTCAAGCCACTGAACTTGTTCAGTGGTAGTTGACAATTATTTTAACTATATTTTTCCAGATAAATAAATTGGCAAGAGTAGGGGCAATCCCTTGCGGTTGCCCTTCTTCAAAAGAAGAGATACCAAAATATTTTTCTGAAAATCTATATAACAGAAAATATTGATTGAATAAAGGCGTTCTTTATTGTTATTCAGGAATTTCATTACTCATGATGATTCAGGGATTTCATCATTCATGATTGTTCAGGGATTTCAATATTTCACAATACAGCAACAGTTGCAACAAAGCTGCTTATGTTAAGGATTTTATGAAAAAATACAAATCATCACTTCCCAACAGCCAGTCAACAAAATTCGGCACATTTGGAGGTGTTTTTACTCCAAGCGTTCTCACCATCCTTGGCGTGATAATGTTTCTGAGATATGCCCCTGTTGTGGGATATGCAGGACTCTGGAGCTCACTTCTGATTCTGGTTGCCGCTAAATCTATTTCAGTTATTACCGGACTTTCGATTTCTTCCATCTCTACCAACATGCGGGTCAAGGGAGGAGGTGCATATTATTTGATAAGCCGAAGTCTTGGGGTCGAATTTGGCGGTGTTATTGCGGTTTTCTTTTATGTTGCCCAGGCAGTAGCGGTCACTATGTATGTAATAGGTTTTACAGAAGCAATATTCTCTGCATTTCCTGCCATAGGCTTGTCTTTCCGTACAGTATCCACATTGACCAACATAGTGGTTCTGATTTGCGTCTATATCGGAGCAGGCTGGACTATCCGTATTCAATACTTCATTTTGGCAATTCTTCTTCTCTCAATAGGCTCATTCTGTTTAGGTGCATTTAACAATGCTTCAATAGATCTCTTGCAGGCAAACATGCAGCCCGCATGGACAGAAGAACACTCCTTTTTTACAATATTTGCATTGTTCTTTCCAGCAGTTACAGGCATCATGGCAGGGGTTAACATGTCTGGAGATCTCAAAGATCCAGGCAAATCAATTCCAACCGGAACTTTTGCAGCTATAGGAGTTACTGCCCTGATCTATGCAGGAATTGCCATTCTGCTTGCTGCAAGCTGCTCTCGTGAAGTTCTTCTGAGCAGCAATTTTGTCATGAAAGATATTGCCTTGTCAGGAGGACTGGTATATGCAGGCGTCATCTGTGCCACCTTGTCATCTGCACTTGGAAGCATGATGGGTGCTCCACGTATTTTACAGGCATTTGCAAGGGACAACATACTTAAATGGCTTAACCCTTTTGGTCATGGAAGCGGCGTATCCAATGAACCAAGAAGAGCTGTTCTGATGACCTTCCTTATATCACAGGCAGGTATTATGGCGGGTGATCTTGATACAATTGCCCCGATCATCACCATGTTTTTTCTTATGACATACGGCACAGTGAATCTTGCCTGTTTTTTTGAGGGAATATCCAGAAATCCAAGTTTCAGGCCAACATTTAAACTTAACCACTGGTCAGTTGCCCTGCTTGGTGCTCTGGGATGTTTAGCTGTGATGTTTCTGATTAACATGACATGGGCTATTGTAGCCATAGCAATGGCATCTGTAACATTTATTTTGATTGCACGTGCAAACATTATTGTGCAATGGGGTGATTTAGATAGCGGCCTTGCATTTCAGCGAGCACGAAAAGCACTTTTGCGGCTTGAAAATGAACGCTATCATCCAAAAAACTGGCGCCCATCTATTCTGGCTCTGAGTGGTGGTGCGTGGGATCGCCTGCATTTAGTGAGATATGCTTGCCTTTTGTCAGCAGACAGAGGAATAGTATCACTTGCACAGATTATTACAGGCGAACTTGAAGAGCGTATTGTACGAAGGGTTAATGCTGAGAAAATGATACGCAAGTTTATTCTGGAAGAAGAGTTGTCTGCATTTCCTGTAGTTGTTGTTGATGATAATTTCTTGGACGCATTGAAATCGCTGTTGCAATGTCATGGAATTGGTGGCTTGAGACCTAACACCCTTCTGCTCGGATGGAGTACAAATCCGGAGCGGTTAAAATCGTTTTCCTCAATCCTTTGCCTTGCCAAAAAGATGAGCAGAAGCGTGCTTATAGCATGCTGCGTTCAGGAAGAGGAGAAGTGGGAAGTTCCGGATGGTGCCATAAATATCTGGTGGACAGATTTAAAAAATGGTCAGTTGATGTTGTTGCTGGCGTTTCTTTTACGTGAAAACAGGGAGTGGCGTGATCGTCCTTTACGCATTCTCCGTCCTGTTGCCCTTAAGGCAGATGTGAAAAATATTACGCATGAAATGAACAAAATGCTTTCGGAAGCAAGAATTGAAGCTGAAATTGTTATTCTGCCAACAACAGACCCGATTTCAGCAATTCGTCAAAACCTGAATATTTCGGCTGTTCTATTTGCAGGGTTTGAACCGCCGGACGAAGATCCTGAAGGAATGGCTACATCCAATCTTGAAGAGACTATAAATCTGTCTGGAGATGTCATTTTGGTATATAATGCAGGAGATGCGTCTCTGTTAGCTTGAAAACAATATTGCTGAGACTTAATGTGAACAAGAATTGTTTTGTCAAAGAACAATTTATAAAAAAACAACTATCAAAATCAAAGGAGCAAAGACAAATATGGAATCAACGGAATTGCACCCAGGCAAACTGCTTGAACTTTCAGGTTCCTACTGGCAGACATGCACTCTTCATGGTGGCGTTAAATTAGATATTTTCACAGCCATAGGAAATGATAACCTTGCCGCTGGCGAGGTTGCAGAAAAAATCGGCTCACCTGTCAGGAGTCTTGCCATGTTACTGGATGCTCTCAGTGCCATGAATCTTCTGACAAAGGATCATGACAAATACTGCAATACAACCCTTTCATCCACTTTTTTATCAAAAGAATCTCCTCGTTATGTAGGTTTTATGATTATGCATCACCATCATCTTGTGGAATCATGGTCTCGGTTAGATGAATCAGTAATGAGTGGGAAATCTGTGCGTACCCGTTCTTCTTTTGAGGAAGATAAACAAAGAGAGAGTTTTTTAATGGGCATGTTCAATATTGCCATGGCTACGGCTCCGGGACTTGTTCCAACCATTGATCTTACAGGCAAAAAGCATCTTCTTGACCTTGGGGGCGGGCCCGGGACATATGCCATTCAGTTTTGTCTTCAAAACCCGGATCTTACTGCGGTTGTATTTGATCTTCCTACTACCAGACCATTTGCGGAAAAGACCATTGAGCGTTTTGATCAGCAGAACCGCATAACTTTCCAAAGCGGAGATTTTCTCAAAGACCCGATTGAAGGAGAATATGATGTGGTCTGGATTTCCCATATCCTCCATGGCGACTCTCCTTCTGACTGTGATCGGATTGTTCAAAAAGCGGCATCTGTTCTTCAGCCGGGCGGAATGATAATTATCCACGATTTTATCCTGAACAACAAAAAAGATGGCCCTTTGTTTCCCGCCCTGTTTTCTCTTAACATGCTTCTTGGTACTGATGGGGGGCAGGCATACTCTGAACAAGAGCTTATGACGATGCTTGAAAAAGCGGGTTTTAGCAATATAGTAAGGACATCTTACAAAGGGCCTATGGAATCGGGACTGGTTATCGGGA
>JADGBP010000286.1 GCA_015231395.1 Desulfamplus sp.
CACATTAACGGAATAAAGGCCAAGGGTAGAAAGCATTAGCAGTAGCAAAGCCACAAGAAAGGCGATTTTATCTCGAATACGCATATGCATATAGAAAGTTTACCTGATGTTCTTGATTTGTTTGTATGCTGATTCAGACAAATGTCCGATGATATAGACTTACAGAAAAATATTTTGATATTCTCAATTTTTAAGGGCAACCACAAAGGGTTGCCCCTACAGTGCTTTTGTCAATTTAATTATCTGGAAAACTATAGAACCAATCCCGATTTATTTATATATTATGCTGCCATTTAGTATCTGTGCAGGAAAAAGGGGAAAAAGAATATCTTTTTTACCTTTTTTCAGCTCAACATTGCCAAATACTCCGGAATAGACAAAGCCATTTTCCAGAAGGCTTTTTAATGACTCCTGGGTGATGGGCTGATCTTCAAGCAGTCCCGATACAATATAGATAAAGTCATATCCATTGGCAGAGTACTGGGTAAAGGGTTTGCCAAATTTTTTTTCATAGCGTGCTTTAATCTGGTCAATAAAATGAAAATTTTTATTGTAAATGGCAGGGGCGGTGACATAAACCCCGCTGGCTTCCGGAATCGCCGTTACCGAAGGCAGTGTGGCAGTAGTGGTGGAGATTATCTCTCCTTTATACCCAATTTCCCGCAATGCTTTGAGTACGTTGATGATATGGCCGTCAAATCCGACAATAGCCACGGCAGAGGTATGTTTTACAAGCTCAACTTCCCGGGAAAATATCTTTTGGGAGACATGAAATGGGGCTGGAGATACCGTCGTGCTAAAGGAAGCACACCGTTTCTCCAGATCCTTATACACAGAACCGCCATAGGCATCATCTAAGTAGATCACCCCCAACTTACCCTTGGTATTGTGAAGCTGCTGGAACATATCGACCATGGAAGGGGCTTCATGTTCTGCGGTGATCCAGTATCGATAGACCCATTGACGGTTGTTTTGCGTCAATTCAGGGGCTGATGCCACAAGGCCAACCATGAGACGCTTCTTTGCTTCAGCCAGGGGTGCCAGTTTGACGGAAAGAAAACTGAGAGAGGTCAGAATCACCAGCGGGTTTTTCCGGTCAAGTGTCTCAAAGGCCTTCTGTGCTGGATCCTCATGTGCTGGATCCTCATGTGCCGGATCCTTCTGTGCTGGATCATTCTGTACAGGATTCTCATGTGCGGGAACCATTGGTTTTCCATCCATTGACTTCTCGTCAGAAGTGCTGTTAGACGTGCTGCTGTTAGACGTATTGTTAGAAGTGCTGTTAGAAGTGTCGTTAGAAGTGTTGCTGTTAGACGGGGCATTGGCATCCTCAATGAGGAGCTCAATCCGGCGTCCGTTAATCCCGCCACGACCATTGATCTCTTCCACCGCCATGGCCAGACCATCCCGAATCTCTTCTCCCACAAATGCCGCAGGCCCTGTCAGAACAAGGGCTGCCCCGATGTGTACCGGCGGCTCATTTCGGCTGCATGAAAGGATCAGTATAAGTAAAAGCGACATTATAAACATGAGTGTTTGTTTAAGTCGATTTATGTCAGCTATTTGTTTAAGTGGGTTTATGTTAGTCATTTGTGTAAGTGGACTTATGTTAGCCATTTGTTTAAGTGGGTTTATGTTAGCCATTTGTGTAAGTGGACTTATGTTAGCCATTTTTCATCTCCGGGTAAGTTAATGAAGAGATTTAATATTTATCTTATCCGCAATACTTTTAAGGAAAATCAAAGCATTAGGAAAATCAAAGTTATTTATTTACTCTTATCTAAAGTTTTTAAAGACTCTACAACCCGCTGTAAAGCTATATCAAAATCTAATAATAGAGGCTCAAAAATATCAACGGGTAAATTTTCTCTAATAGCCTTTTCTAATTGAGCTGCTACTTTATAAAGTTCATCAGCAGAGATAGTTCCAGCAAGCCCTTTTACCGTATGAGCCATTCGTTCAGCAGTTGTAAAATCTCCTTTTTCTATTTCACTTTTTATATCTTGTGTCATAGATCCATACTTTTGACCAAACTCAATAAGAATATCCTTAAGTAGCCGCCTATTACCTCTGAGTCTTTTTAAAGCAGATTGAATGTCAATTCCAACCAAATCATCAGGTAAATCAACGAGTTCAGGTGGCTTAACTACTCCTAATGGTTCAACATATTTGGACTTAACTTCTCTTGATGATTGAGCTTCTTCGGGTTTGGTTGGTTCTGATAATTTAACTGATGCAATAAGTTTGTTTTCTGTTTCTCTTATTGTGGGTTTAATCCATTTAACAAGAACTTTATAAACTTCATCAGGATCAATTGGCTTGCTGACATAATCATTCATGCCTGATGAAATACACTCCTCTCTTGCACCTGTCATGGCATGGGCAGTCATTGCAACTATTGGCAAATCATCAAACTTTGGATTTTGCCTTATTATTTTTGTAGCTTCATATCCGCCCATAACAGGCATCTGAATATCCATGAACACGAGATCATACTGTTTCTGATTTATTGCAGATTCTTTCTGATTTATCGCATCTACAGCCTCTTTACCGTTATTTGCAATCTCCACAACTACACTTGTCTCAATCAATATTTCTGTCGCAACCTGCTGATTTAAAATATTATCCTCAACAAGAAGCACCCTTGCACCCTTGATCATAGCCATTTTAGAGAGAACATTATTTTGAACTATGTCAGTATGTTGACCAGAATATTGAATTTTAGGGGCAAAACTATTCTCTCCAGAATCTTTGAGATTATAGTTTGATTCCCGCCCAAATACCTCCATTATGGTATTAAACATAAGCGAAACATTTACAGGCTTCATCAAAAACGCTTTGATTCCTGCTTTCTCTGCCTGCTTTACAACTTGATCTCGCCCAAAAGCTGTGATCATAATTATTAAAGGAAGATGTGCCATGTCAGGGTTATCTTTTATTCTCTTTGATGTCTCAATTCCATCTATCTCTGGCATTCTGTAATCCATCAAGACTAAATCATAATTTTTACCTTCAGAAGATGCTCTATTTAGTTCCTCTATAGCCTTTTTACCCGAGTCAGCCGTAGTAACGATAAATCCAAAAGATTTTATCTGCTCTTCATATATTTCCAAGGCGGTTTTATTATCATCAACAATAAGAACTCTTAAACCTCTAAGGTCTTTAGGCATTGGATAATCTTTTTTCTGTTCTAATTTTTTATAGATAAAATCTGCTGTAAACGAGAACGTGCTTCCTTTTCCGCTTTTGCTTGATACATTTATCTCTCCACCCATCATCTCAACAAGATTTTTCGATATGGTCAAACCAAGCCCAGTTCCTCCAAACTTGCGAGTTATTGATGTGTCTGCCTGAGAAAAAGCACTGAACAATTTTCCAATCTGTTCGTCACTCATGCCAATTCCTGTATCTGAAACGGAAAATTTAAGTGGGCATTTGTCATTGTCTTTTAAATAATTATTTTGCCCCACCCCGCCATCCTCAAGAGGAGGGAAGTTATTATCTTCTTCTCCAGTGGGGAGGGGTAAAGGGGTGGGGCTAATTTTTTCAATCTTTACCAAAACATGACCTGATTCTGTGAATTTAACTGCATTATTGCAAAGATTTATCAAAATTTGACCTAATCGGAGTGGATCACCAATTAAAGAGATAGGAACACCAGCGTCTATAGTGCTTATGAATTCAATCTCTTTTTCAGAAGCCTTTACAGAGACAATATTTGAAACACTGTCCATAACATCTTCAAG
>JADGBP010000287.1 GCA_015231395.1 Desulfamplus sp.
ATTATATCCATTTATGTACCGATAATAGAACCGTTATTACCAATCGCAAACCTATCAGCTCCACCACCACCGGTCATGCTGTCTGAACCAAGTCCACCTGTGAGCAGATCATTACCAAGACCAGCCACGATAGTATCGTTCCCTGCATCAGTGGTAATTGTATTGGTTGTTCCAGCAGCAGATGTTGCTCTTACAGAATCTGCACCTGTGCCAGTTATAATAGCCTGCATACCTGAAGTTGATGTTGCTGTAAATGTGACAGGACTTGTACTTGTGCTCGTAATAATCTGTGCACCTGAATTGGATATCGCGTTTACTGTTACAAGATGTGCACCACCACCGCCAGCATCACCAATAGTCTGTATCCCTGCTCCAGTGGTTGTTGCTGATGCTGTTGTAAGACCTGCACCATAAATAGTCAGTGCTCCCGCACCAGATGTTGCAGTTACTGAGGAGACTCCTGAGCCTGTTATAATAGTCTGTGCCCCTGCAATGGATGTTGCCGTGATTGCCGCAGTTCCTGTAAACGAAGTCATGGTAATGTTAATCGCACCTGCTCCGGATGTCGTAGTCGTCAATTCTATACCTGCCGCCTTGAATGCTGTGTCAAATCCATCACCTGTTGTGTTAAATACAACCTTTTCAATACCTGTAATACCAGCCCAAAGAGTGTCAGGTGGGGTAATGGCAACATTTGCAAAATGGTTTATATTCAGTGTATCAGTTCCTCCATTACCATTAAGAAAATTGTTATTAGCAAACGTATCAGTTGCTGAATCACCATCATAGGTGGAGTTAAAAGTGTCGTTACCAGCGGTGCCGTCAAAGGTGCCCCCAGCCGTAGTGGGCGTGATAACCGTAGTGGCAGCGGCAGCCGTAGTAGTGAAGTTCAGTGTAGTTGTGCCGGTAATACCAGTATAATTGTTATTGGAGGTATCCTTAAATGCACCAGCGTCTATCAAAACATAGTAATCAGTGCTGCTGGCAAGATCATTTGTAGGATTAATGGTTACCACTCCACCTGTAATAGAGACTTGAGGATCAGTGGCAGCAATGGTAGTAACTACGCTGTTGTCAGATGTTTTATGGATGACAATATTCTTTCCAGCAACAGCAGTAACTGTTTCGTTGAAGGTCAGAACGATGTTTGTACCGATAGCAACCGCTGTGGCGTTGTCCATAGGTGTAGTGGAGGAGAGTGTCGGGGCGATAAAGTCTACCGTTGTAAATGAAATATCCGTTGAATTGATAATATATGGCACAATATGCCCTGCCGCTGCAGTCGGTAGGGCAGTTCCACCAAGACTGGCTACTCCGACTCCGGTCGAAGTAAGCACAGTGGAACCATTTGCAAACCTAAGGGTGGCAGGATTGTTTAAACCGGCGAGGGTTGCTACATGATTGCTGCCGCTCATAATTTGAATTTCTGTACCGATGACCTGAAAAGTGTAATCTGAAACATAACCTGAAAAATCAACAGCCTCCACATTTGCATCCAGATCAATATCAGGTGTTCCGGAAATCAGTAAACGCTCTGAACCGGTTGAACCGATGACTATTGCATTATTGTAAACTGTAAATATATCATTTATATTAAAAAATACTTTTGTCATTGATGTAGCCACATCATTAGCAGTCCCAGTAGTGAAGTTCAGGGCAGTCATGTCGGCAAGACCGGCGTAGTCATTATTGGAAGCATCCTTAAAGGCACCTGGATCGATCAGAACGTAATAATCTGTATCGCTCGACAAATCAGTCGTCGGATTTACAGTCACGACCCTGCCCGCGATAGATACCTGGGCATCTGTGGCAGCAATGGTGGTGAGTAAGCTGTTATCGGATATTCTGTGAATAACCACATTTTTTTCTGCAACTGCGGTAACGTTTTCGCTGAATGTCAGCACGATGTTGGCACCAGTGTCAACCCCCGTCGCGTTATCCATCGGTGTGCTGAAGGAGAGAGCAGGGGCAGAAGGTAGAGGAGAATCTGCTGTCTGTGAAACATCAGTAGTATTAATAATATCTGGCTCAACAGCACCAGTCGCTGCAGTCGGTAGAGCAGTTCCGCCAAGACTGGCTACTCCGACTCCTGTTAAGGTAAGCACAGCAGAACCATTCCAAAACCTAAGGATGGCAGGATTGTTCAAACCGGCGAAGGTTGCCACATGATTGCTGCCGCTCATAATTTGAATTTCTGTACCGATGACCTGAAAAGTGTAATCTGAAACATAACCTGAAAAATCAACAGCCTCCACATTTGCATCCAGATCAATATCAGGTGTTCCAGAAATGAGTAAACGCTCTGAACCGTTTGAACCAATGACTGTTGCATTATCAGAAACTGTAAATACCGTATTTGCATTAAGAAAAATCTTTGCCATGTTTTAAATCTCCTTAATAATAATATTTTACCCAATGGTCATATAAGACCTTTTATTTCCTGTCATTTCACAAGCGTATTGCGGATTAAGTCAAGTTCTCGCCTCCGTTTGGCTCCACACTTTGGGTAGGTCATTTTAAGTCCATTAAAAAGCTCAAGGATGATCTCTGAAATAATCAGTCTGGCACTTTTTTTGTCATCAGCCGGGACAACATACCAGGGTGATGCTGCGGTGCTTGTTGCACTCAAGCAATCCTCATACGCCTGCATATACTGTTTCCAGAATTTTCTCTCTTTAATATCGTTTAAACTGAATTTCCAGTTTTTGTCAGGATCATCAATGCGAGCAAGAAAACGCTTTCGCTGCTCTTCTTCTGAAAGGTGGAGGAAGAACTTGATGATCCGTGTGTTGTTGCGATAGAGATGGTTCTCTAAATCAACGATGGAGCGATACCGATCCTGCCAAACAGTTTTTCCGTTAGGCAGCTTGTCAGGTAGCTTCTGGCTGCATAGTATCTCAGGATGTACACGAACGATCAGCACCTCCTCATAATAGGATCGGTTGAAGATTCCAATCCGACCGCGTTCAGGAAGAGATCTGGTGGTTCGCCACAGAAAATCGTGATCCAGCTCCTCGGCACTCGGGTGTTTGAAGCTGAACACCTGACAGCCTTGCGGGTTTACACCAGACATCACATGCCGGATGGCACCGTCTTTTCCAGCAGCGTCCATTGCCTGAAAAATCAGCAGTACCGCACAACTGTTTGACGCATAGTGAATACGTTGCAGGGCACTTAACTCCTCTACCTGCTTCTGGAGAATATCTTTATAATCCTTCTTTGAGTTGTAAACAGGAGTTACGAGCGTTGGCCACTTTTCAAGTGTAACCTTTTTGCCCTCCTGAACTCTGAAATCCTTTGTATTGATTTTCATAGAGATCCTTTCTTATAAGAAGATTTTTCAGATGCTCCCTTATCCAGTATCCCACGTATGCTATGAGCAAAATCGACCATTGAAACAGGTTTCATAAGAAAACCCTTGATACCCATAGAGAGAGCCTTTTTTTCAGACATCAGTTCGCTAAATCCTGTGCATAGCAATATTGGAATATCAGGACGTATTTTGAGCAATTCAGTTGCTAATTTATCTCCTGACATGTGGGGCATTGCCATATCAGTTATAACAATGTCAAATTTATCAGGGTTAGCTCTGAAAGATTCAAGAGCTTTAATACTGCTGCTATATGATGTAATATTATAGCCTAAAAGCTCCAGCATCTGTTGTGTCATTTCAATGAGCAGCTCTTCATCATCAACAAAAAGAACCTTTTCCCTGCCTCC
>JADGBP010000288.1:0-2294 GCA_015231395.1 Desulfamplus sp.
ACAATTTTTGAATTGCCTGAGTCTGAGTCGCTGTTTGAAGTATCAGAGCCTGAAACACCCTCTGAATTTCCGGAGATTGAAGCACCGTCTGAACTGCTGGAGTCGGCAGCAATGTTTGAATTTTGAGATTGAGCATTTGGGTCATGAGGTGTAATGGCCGCCAGCTTTTTGATGGCACTTGAAAAATCAGTCTGCTTGGTAGTGTAAACTTCAGCAACCACAAGTTCTCCACCTGCTTCGGAGACTGCCTGCCTGAATAGACTCATGAATGTTTGACCATACTTGTCATCAGGATAGAGTATGGCAAAGTTTTTCACTCCAAGTCTTTGTCTGGCGTGTGCCACAAGACCATTAATCTGGATTTCAGGGGTGATAAAGTTGGAAAAAATATAATCTCCGGCTGATGTCACATCGCTCTTTTGTGTTATGCAAATCATGGGGATTTTTTGCTTCTGGGCTTCCTTTGCAGCAGCTTCGGATGTAACCATAGGCCCTGCAATGGCAGCGATATTTGTTTTTGCAAGCTCTTTAACACATTCTACAGCCCTGTTATCATTTGATTCAGTATCTTTAATAATAAAGACAATCTCATTATTGCGGTTCTCTTGATCGCCATTTTTCTGATTTTTGTTTTCTTGATTGCGGCTCTCTTGATCGCCATTATCCTGATCGAGGTTATCCTGATTTAGGTTTTTCTGATTTAGGTTATCCTGATTACGATTCTCCTGATTATATAAAACCTTAAGATCCTGCTGTGCCATCTGAATACCTTTCAGAGCCTGCTTTCCAAATGTCTGATATTTTCCAGAAAGGGGTAGCATACAGCCAATGGTATTTTTAGCAAAAGTTCTTGCCTCGATTTCTGCAAGGATTTTTTTAACCTGTTCTGCACGTGGATGATCAGGATAATCTGCCAGAAATCTGCCAAGCATCTCTTTTGCCTTATCGTCCTCTTTTTTTAAAGCATAGTTTGCCCCCAGTTGATACAGAAGCATGTATTCAGGGATCTGTTTTTTGCTGGATTTCAAGGCAATCTCAAGGTCACTGTTTTCCATTATGGATAGAAGAGCTTCTGTTTTTGCCAGCAGTTTCTCCTTATCTTTTCCGGAATATTTTGAAAGAAGGTGATTATAGGTGTTCAGAGCGGAACGGTATTTTTTTGCCTTGATATCAGCGTCCGCCTTTTGCTCAAGGGCAGCATATTGGAAAGGCTCAAATTGTCTTTGAATCACTGGTGGGGAAACTTTGGACGGTTGTTTTTCGGGTTTTACCGGCTGTGGCGGCTGGAACATGGTACACGATGTGCAGACAAAAGATAAAATCGTGCACGTAAGAATCATAATCAGAGATAGATGTCTTTTGTTGATTATCATAAGATATATCCATTTATTATGTTGATAAGAATGCATCAGTTCTAATTTTAAAATAAGTTTGCTGTATCTGCTTTTTTGTTGAGATTTATTGTTGTTGAGATTTGTTGTTATCACAAATCAATCAGGGTATCAATGGAGAAACTTTCCAACGCAGGTGTAAGGTTCTTGACATTGGCTTGACGAAACGCTCACCAACCGAGAAGCTTTTCAGAGCATGTGTCAATAAAGAAACTTTTTTACAAGTTCTTCTGCCTGATTTGTAGCATGAGGATCAAGCCAGACTATCTCCTTATCCTGCCTGAACCATGTCAACTGTCGTTTGGCATAACGCCTTGTATCCCGTTTCAGCAGTCTTATAGTCTCATCCCATGAAACCGCCGTCTCTTTATTCAAAAAATTACAGATATGGCGATAACCTATGGACTGCATGGATTTTAGTTCACAGCCATATCCTCTGCGGATGAGCCATTCCACCTCCTTAACAAATCCCTGTTCCATCATAATATCCACTCGTTTGTCTATACGCTGATACAATTCAGCCCTTTCCATGTAAAGACCTATTTTAAGGGGAATATAGCGTTGGGAGGAAAAACCGTGATCATTTTGAAAGGCAGATATTGGACTTCCTGTCACTTCAACCACTTCAAGTGCCCTTACAATTCTAAAACCATCATTGGGATGAATACGATGGGCAGACTCAGGGTCAAGCAGAGAGAGTCTCTCATGAAGAGCCTGACTTCCTTTTTGCTCTTTTTCTCTTTCAAGTCTTTCAATGACATAGGGATCAGCATTTCTATCACGAAAAAGCCCGTGAAGAAGAGCTTTGATGTAAAACCCGGTTCCACCAACAATTATTGGAATTTTAGGCAAAGTAAAGTTAGAACGAGAATCAATATCATCAGAACGAGAATAAATATCATG
>JADGBP010000288.1:2393-3719 GCA_015231395.1 Desulfamplus sp.
AGAACGAGAATAAATATCATCAGAACGAGAATAAATATCATGAATCGCTGCGTCTGCTGCTTCCATATATTTTCCGGCATCAAACTCTTCATAAGGCTCAAGGAAATCAATAAGATGATGGGGTGCAAGAGTGCGTTCTGCCTTATCAGGTTTAGCAGTTCCAATATCCATGTATTTATAAATCTGCATGGAATCTGCCCCTATAATCTCCCCATTGAACCGTCTTGCAAGCTCAATGGCAAAACCGGTTTTTCCAATCCCTGTGGGTCCACATATTACAATTATTTTTTTTTTCACTGAACTCCATTAAGATACTATGGGTTTACTGTTGGCTGACTTGCCAAATTCTTGTAAACGCTCATGGCAGTTTTTTTGCCACCCCCGACCATGAAAATAAGAATGTGTTTTCATGGTAAACGCTCATGGACGGATTTCGTCCACCCCGGAATATGAAAACCAAAATGTGTTTTCACGGTAAAATACAATCTATCTGCCACCGCATTTCTAATTGTTATTTGTTATTTAACCAGAAAGCTGACACTGTCAGTAGCTATTACTATATTACTCTCATCAATTAATTCTATATAAACCCTGTGGTCGCCTTTCTCAATTTTCCATTGAAGAGTATTATTGGATTTGGAATCATTGTTCATAATCTTGCCGTTGACCGTCCATTTTATCCTCTCTCCAGAAAGCAATCCTGCCACTTGAAATTCCATGTATTCAAGTTCATCGGGAATTCTTGGATCCATGGCGACTTCAAGCCCGTTTACAGGATTTACAAAACCAAAGACTTCTTTCGTTTTTCTTTGAGTGCCTCCAGAAAATTGCCCTTGAAAGACTCCCTGAGTTTCCATTTGAGGGTTTCCAGAGTTTTTTCCTTGCTGGAAAGAGTCGTATTGCAGAGAAGGTTGTAATGCCTCTCTATTTGGAACAAACCACTCTGTTTTTATCACGCATTTATTCTTTATAGATTCATTCGCATCTGATTTGCCCTTATTCAATTCATTCCAAGTATTCCTGTTTGTTGTGACTGGTATCAAATCGGAGTAGAGGCGGCAATTTTGGTTGAAAGATGTCAAATGAGTAAGACAGATATCTTTTTGAACCAGTTTGGGACTCATATATAAAGGTTTGTTCCCATCAGTTCCGCCAAAAGGTTTGTTCCTATCAGTTCCGGCATGTTGTTGTTCTGTAATGCGGTTGATTTCAAAAATAATCTCTAAATGACGGGGTAAAATACGTCCTATCATATCCACAGACCAAGTCTCCAGAGCTTCGGGCAGAACTGTATGGTTGGTATAGGCAAAGGTCTTGACACAGATA
>JADGBP010000289.1 GCA_015231395.1 Desulfamplus sp.
TTGCTGTAATGAGAAGCAATATCCGCACCTGCACCTCTGCTGCCGCTGTGAGTCATAAATGCCAGATACTCTCCAGGCTCAAGCCGGTCTATTCCGTGTTCAGGCGTATTTTCATAACCATGTTCAGGCGTATTTTCAGATTTGCTGTCAATCAGCAATTTTCCAAACTCGGCAAAGTGATTGCCGCTCCCGCTGGTTCCGAGCTGTTTCCAAGCCTTGTCCTTCAAGGATTTTGTCAGGCTGCAAAAGCTCCAGTTCTCATCCATGACTTTATGGGGTTTGGGTCTTGAAAACTCCGACCCGACACCAAAACGAGTCTCCTTTTCAAGAGCCATCTTGAATCTTCCTCTGTTTTGCTCAAATTCCGCATATGGGATATCAAGAATGGTCATGCACATGCGGCAGGCGATATCAACCCCGACAGCATAAGGGATCACGGCGTTATTGACCGCAAGTACCCCACCGATTGGAAGTCCATAGCCCTTGTGGGCATCGGGCATCAGGGCACCTCTTACAGAAACAGGAAGGCTGCACGCCTGATCCATCTGAAGGATTGCCTCTGGATCAATGTCTTCTCCCCATATCTGATATGGAGCGGTTTTAATCTGTTTTTCTGTTAGTTTGTCCAGCTTGGTTAGTTTATCCTGCTTGGTTGCTTGATTATGCTTGATTATGCTTGTCATCTGATAAATTAATTGATTCCATAAATTAATCACCCATTACTGTTGCTACCACCCTGTTCCTGCCATTTTGTTTTGCAATATAAAGGTTTCTATCAGCCTGCTCCATTACAGACGCAGCGGATGGAGCAGATGATAGTATTTTTGTAGGATAAAAAGTAATAATACCGATACTCACAGATACACATTTTGACACTGTGGAATAGATGTGTGGAATATTCAGAGCCAGAACAGCACAGCGTGCCCGTTCCGAAACCTGTTCAGCATCGCCATTAGTTTCAGGAAGAATCAATACAAACTCTTCTCCACCGTAACGTGCCACCATATCTCCCGGACGTTTAAGAGCATTTTCTAAAGCACCGGCAATAGCTTGAAGGGTTCTGTCTCCCATAGCATGTCCATAATGATCGTTGTACTGTTTGAAAAAATCCACATCAACCATCCCTATTGATAATGGCGTACCATTACGGGTTGCTCTTGCAAACTCCTTCTGAAACACCTCATCAAATCTTCGGCGGTTTGGAATTTCGGTTAAAGCATCAAGATATGCAAGCTTATCAAGAAGTTTGTGCTGATGTACAAAACGAAGATGGTTTCTTATCCTCATCTTTACAATGGGTGGGGAAAAGGGCTTTGTTATATAGTCAACAGCTCCGAGTTTCAGTCCAAGCTCTTCATCCTCAATCGAGCTTAATGCTGTCACAAAGATAACCGGAATTTCTTTGGTCAGATCATTCTCTTTCAGTTGTTTTATAACCTCATATCCAGCCATTTCAGGCATTATAACATCAAGAAGAATAAGGTCAGGCGGAGGGTTCTGAAAGGAAAATTTTAATGCCTGTTCTCCGCTTCTTGCAAGCACAAGAGAATAGTCATCTTTTAGAAGATCAACCAAAACTTTGATGTTCATCTTTTCATCATCAACAATCAAAATACGTGCTTTATTTTTATTGGGGTTGGTCATCTATTATCACCGTTTTATGTTTTTTACCTTGAAAACACGTTTGCTTTTCATGGTCGGGGGTGGACTGATTGCAATCTGACCATGGACGTTTATAAGAATAGCGTAAAACGCCTATTCCTTTGGGGGGCGATAGTCAATATTTTCTATTTATGACACCGTTTTTTTCAACGCTGTCATAATTTTTTTAATAATACCTCCGGCTGCTTCATACTCAATATCATCAATCAACTCTGCTATTCCTGCCAACTCATCATTATAACCATGCTCACTAAGTATGGATTGAACTTGTGGAAGCATATCTGCTGCATTGGCATCGCCACTGTAAAGCATTGCCATAAATTCCTCTAAATGTTCAAAATGAGTCTCTTTTTCTATTTGCCCTGTTTTAAGGTTTGCATCTACCCCAACAATTGGCACTCCCCCAACATTTGCATTTACTCCAACATTTGCATTTACTCCAACATTTGCATTTACTCCAACATTTGCATTTACTCCAACATTTGCATTTACTCCAATATTTGCATTTACTCCAATATTTGCATCTACTCCAACATTTGCATCTACCTCAATACTTGCCGTTCCCCCTGTTTCTGGTGATTCAAAATCCACTTCCGTTCCTTTTTTTGGGACTGGATTTTGAGCCAAGCTCATTTTTTCAGTTAGAGGCAAGTCAGCAAGAGCATATAGAAGCTCTTCAATGCTCTGTACCAATGATTCAACAAGACCGCCTGTTTGAGGAATAAGACCGCTTGTTTTAGGAATAAGAGCATCTGTTTCAGGAGTAAGAGCATCTGTTTCAGGAGTAAGAGCATCTGTTTCAGGAGTAAGAGCATCTGTTTCAGGAGTAAGAGCATCTGTTTTAGGAGTAAGAGCATCTCCATTCTGTCTGATAAAATCCTCAAGATTAGCAGCAGATTCTAAAAGACCATCTGCTCCCATCCATCCGGCAACACCTTTTAGAGTATGTGCTCTCATCTGAATCTCTGTAAAGTTGTATTCAATAAAGAGCTTTTTCAGATTCTCAGGCTCTTGAGCAAAAGATTTTTTAAAATCGTTCAGTATGCTCAACAACATTTCTGGTTTATCGTTCAACCTTTTAATTGCGGTTTTATGGTCAATACCTTTAATAGGTTGAAAGGATAAAAGAGAAGCTGACTCTTTTTTAGGTAGAAGAGATGCCGATTTTGTTTTAGGTAGTGTAAAGAACGTTGCTTCTGAATCTACAGAACAAACCTCCTGCTTATCTCCGATGAATTGACGAGACACATTAACCTCCTGTTTATCTTCGATGAATTGACGCAGAACATTATAAAGCTCAATTGGATTAACAGGTTTGCTGATATGTCCGTTCATACCTGCAGTCAAGCTTTTTTCCCGGTCTCCTGCCATTGCATGAGCTGTCATGGCAATTATTGGAATATCTGTCATCCTTTTTTTATTTCTGATTTGCCGTGTTGCCTCAAGTCCGTCCATAACCGGCATCTGAATATCCATAAGAACAAGGTCAAACGGCTCTTTGTCAATCATATTCAGAGACTCCAGACCATTAGAGGCAATCCTGACAATAATCCCTGCTTCAAGCAGAAATTCAGTCGCCACCTCCTGATTGATGGAATTATCCTCCACCAGTAGAACGCGTCTCCCTTTAAGTCCTTTCATGGCATACGCAGCTTTTATGTCATCTCCCCGACCGTTTTTTTGCCATGCAGGAATGCAATCAATATTAAGCATCTCAAGAAGAGTATTATACATAACCGACGCATAAACAGGTTTTAACAAGAATCCTTCAAGACCTGCCTGCTCTGCCTCCATCCTTGCCTCTTCACGCCCATTAGCTGTCACCATAAGCATAGCGGGTGTTTTTGGAAACTCTGCATTTGCCTTTATCCGTCTTGCAGTTTCAATGCCGTCAATACCTGGCATAATCCAGTCAAGCAGCACAATATCATAAGGTCTCCCATTTTTAACTGCCTGCTCAAGAGACTCAATGGCTTGTCTGCCATCATCTGCCGTATTCACCTTTATTTTAAAGGATTCAAGCATTGATTTAAGAACATGACGGGC
>JADGBP010000028.1 GCA_015231395.1 Desulfamplus sp.
CCGGAAGTATAACTTCAACAAACAATTCATGGTCCGCAGCATCTCCCAAGAGTTTAAGCTCAAAAAGGATCAGTTCTCCTTTGCCGTAACTTCTCTTGACAGGATACCAAAATATCACAGCATTGATTTCCCACTGAGCACAATATCAGCGTCTTTTAGTGCATCCATTGCTGTCATTCTATTGTAAATTTTTCCACAGATCATTATGGGAAGCTGAGTCTTCTCACGGGTGAGGGCAGCCATATTTTTGTCTGTGCCAAACGCTTTTTGGCTGTAGTCATAAGTAGATACGGAAATTGCATCTATGGAAGATGCGTCAAACAGTTCCACCATCTTTTGCCACTCAGCACTGTTCTCAAAAAGAGATACCTGCATATCTGCAATTCCCCAGTTTGATATTCTGGCAATCAGCAACTTTTCCTCAGGAATCACTTTTTTTACCGCCTCAATAATCTCTCCTGCAAATCTGAACCTATTCTCCATTGATCCGCCATACTGATCCTGACGTTTATTTGAGTATGATGATAAAAACTGACTAACAAGATAACCGTGAGCACAATGTATCTCCACGCCGTCAAATCCGGCGGCTATTGCCCCTTTAGCTGTCTGGACAAATCCGTTGATAACATGGTCAATGTCAAACTGACTCATAGTGTCAGGTGTTTCGTAGGCAGTTCCTGTAAGAGGATTATCCTGAGCTGGTTTAACAGGGCTTGGTGCAATGACTCGTTTTGCCGGATTGACATCTTTCCATGCCATTCTACCACAATGAAATATTTGGCAGATGGAGATTGAACCCTGTTCTCTGATGGTTTCAGTGACAGGTTTCCATGTATCAATCTGACGCTGGGTCAACATTCGAGCCTGTCCCGGATACCCTTGAGCACTTTCATAGTCAGTGACAATAGCCTCTGTGTAAACAATTGATGTCCCATTTTTTGCTCTTGTGACCAGAAAATCGAGAACATCTTTTCTCGGGATACCATCTTCGGCTGAAGACATGCGTGTCATGGGTGCTACGCCAATACGGTTTTTGAGACTGAACTGTTTTATTTTGAATGGTGAGAAAATATCTTTGTTCATGGTAGTTCTCCTTTTCTGATAATTATTCGGTTCTTCTTCTGATTTTGTATTAATTATTCGGTTCTCTTCTGATTTTGTATTAATTCGGTTCTCTTCTGATTTTGTATTTTTTTACAAAATCCGTGGGGTGGTAACTGAGTTTGGCGTGCCTGAGTCCCTCGTTGCCAAGATCCTGTTCACGATTGATAGTGTCGTAATGTTCCGTGATAATTGATGCAAAAGCCTGGTTTACAAATTGCCACAACCCTTTGTATCCACTTACTGCCTTCTCGAAATGGATAACAAAACTGGTACCGCATGCAAGCTCTTCACCAAGGGAATAGGCAACCGGCTCATCTTCAACATAATAGATGCCACCGCAAAGTTGAAGTTCTTCACTCTTTTCCAGTGCCTCCTTTGCCGCATGGTAATCTCCATCATCATTGCCATTTTCTGTTCTGTTCTCTCTCCATTTGTCAAGGATCTGCAAGGCGTGCGGCAGATACTCTTCAAGAAGAGGGCGACCCTCGTAGTTATGGTTGTTTACAAAGGCTTTAATAAGATTTCGTTTTTTGTGATAGTGTCTTCCCGGAAGATCTGCGAGTTTCTCCCTCTTGTATATATAATCAAAATTATCCCGATCTTCAAAAATATCGTAACCCATATCAAGAAAAATGTCAGCCTGGGTCTGAGAAGCACATTTAAGGGTAATATGCTCATTAAAAAGACGATCTAAAATCTCTTTGTCAGGAATGCCAAATGGAAGCATAAAGAATTTTTCAAACACAGGTGTATTAGACTCTAAATCTGGTACATTTGACTCTGAATCCATTACATTTGACTCTGAATCCGGTACATTTGACTCTGAATCCAGTACATTTGACTCTGAATCCAGTACATTTGACATAGATGAGATTGAGTCAGACCTTTCCAGACGATCACAACCTGTAATAACAAGCAGATTTGACTGGTCATTTTCAAATCTGGAAATTCTGTATTGATGAGATTTTTTAAAAAGATAGAGGTTGGCAAAAGTAAATTCAGAAATACCATCTGGCAACTTTTGAAGCATGGGGTGAAGTATATCTCGTAAATCCAGATGAATTTCAACAGATTGAGGATAAAACGGAATCATTTAAACATCTCCAGCAATAAACATTTGGCAATGAACATTTTGTAAAAATTAAAATATTGTAATAATTAGAATACAACATATTTCTTACCATGAAAATGCATTGTTGATTTTCATGATTCGGGATGACCGGAATCCGATCATGACCGTTTAGACAGAATATGTTTTCAGAATGGCCAGAAGCTGTTATCACTCCAAACTTGATCCATCAATTCTTTGTCAATCTCCATAAGGACTTTAAGATGAACCTGTTCCCATGTTGAAAGCCATAAATAGAGTTTTTTCTCTTCAGGGTCTACTGCTTTTTCCGCCTGCTTTGAATAGATCTTAACGGCACGCTGTTCCATAGAAATGGAAGCTGATATCGCAGCAGCCTCAAAGCCTGCCGCTGCAATCTTTTCTTTTATACCGCTATCCAGAATTGAAAGCGTAAAGTGAATCTCTTCATTTTCATCAAAAAGATCTGCTTGGAATATTCCCTTATTATGATACTCCTTAAATTGAGCAGCAAGCACTTTGATATGACTCAACTCTTCCTTTGCCATTGCTTCAAAAAAGGATTTTACAGCATCGTCCTTAGCTTGCTTAGCCACATTTTGATAGAAAGCATGTCCGCGTTTTTCGAGTATTATTGCCTGTTTAAGTATCTCCAATGTACCTGTTTGTTCCATAAATATGCTCCTTTTTAACGTTCCTTTTTTAAACCTTGTTCTACTTATTCTTAACCGGCTGTTTTTTCTTTTTCTTCTTTTTAAGCGATAATTCATATTCATCAATGAGTTTTTTTATACTTTGTTCCCCGGCAGATGAGTAGTCACTTGCCCATGGAGATTCGGTTAAAGATGGCTCTTCTGAATCATCAATGGCAGGTTTTTGAGTTTTATCAGTTGAGAAGGAGTCCGATTCAGATGAACCCGATTTTGATGATGCTGATGCAGATGACCCTGGCGTTAAGGAGTCAGGTGCAGGGGCTTCAGATGAATTAACGGTAAATATGTATTCTTTCCGACTTACCGGAATCACCTCAATAGGTTTATTGATAAATTGTTGAATTTCCTCAAGTCGGGGTTTTTCATCTTTGCTGCAAAATGAGATGGCAATACCTTTTTGCGTACCCCTGCCTGTTCTTCCGACACGATGCACATAATTTTCCGCTTTTTCAGGCAGATCATAATTAATAACATAGTGCACACCTGCGACATCAATTCCCCGTGCACTGACATCTGTGGCAATAAGAATCTTAAACTCTCCAAGTTTAAAGGTATTCATAATCTTGGTTCTGTCAGACTGCTCCTTTCCACCGTGAAGATTAAATGATGTGATACCCGCCCGAACCATTGCCTTTTCCAATCTTTCCGCTCTTACTCTTGTTCTTACAAATACAATTATTTTGCTCTCAGGATGCTCTTTGATAAAACGTTCAAGAAAAAAACGCTTGTCATCCATTTCAACAAACATAACAGCATGAGAAACATTTTTTGACACAGGATCTTCAGGGGATATCTCAATTCGTATGGCTGAAGATTTAACCTGGGAATAGGCGAGTTTCTTGATCTCTTCATTGATGGTTGCAGAGAAAAAAAGTGTCTGATGCTTATGACTGAGCATTCTTTTGACAGATTTTATGTCCTCTATAAAGCCTAAGTCCAACATATGATCAGCCTCGTCTAAAATCAGGGTATCAATTTTGTCCAGATTGATATGCCCCTGACTGATCAGATCAAACATGCGTCCCGGTGTTGCCACCAGGATATCAATGCCGTGCTGAAGTTTTTTGATCTGAGCATCCTGTTCAACCCCGCCCACAAGTGCAAACGATTTTGTTCGAGTATATTTTGATATTTCATTGAAGACCTCGCCTATCTGCATTGCAAGCTCACGAGTAGGCACCATAACAATGCATTGAATGCCGTCTGATCTCTGACTGCTTTTTCTTCTGTGGATTCTATCTATAACCGGAATCGCAAAAGCTGCTGTTTTGCCGGTTCCTGTCTGTGCAATGGCAAGGACATCTTCTCCATTCATAATGGGAGGAATTGATTTAAACTGAATATCTGTAGGTCTTTTAAACCCGAGTGTTGCAAGGTTATTTTTTATTTCTTGGGAAATATGGTATTTTTCAAACTTCATGTTACCTCAATATTTTGTTCATAAAGCAACTTGAGTTGCTGTTTCTTGCGATGCAAGTTATTAAAAAAGTGCAATTACCATCTGAGACCAAAGCTCCAGATTAAAAGTAGTAGAAAAGCTATTCGTCGCAGTAAAAGAGTTATTCGTCAAAAGATCTTCCGTTTTAACCCATTGAAAATCAACAAGTTCCGATCCAGGAATAAATTGCTCTGAAGAATCAGAACATATTCTGAAAACAACTCCAAAATGAACCCCACCAACGTCCGTGTGCTCTTCATTTATGATACCAAGAAAAATCGGGATAGACTCTTTTTGAGGTCGTGATAAAAGCTCCTCGTCAAGTTCTCTGCACATGCCGGAATAGAGTATTTGCTTAAATTCTGTTCCATAGTGAAAATCATCTGTGCTGTGATTAACAGCTTTGGAATTATTATATTCTGAAATAGAGCTTGGTGAAATAGAGCTTGGTGAAATAGAACTTGGTGAAATAGAACTTGGTAAAATAGAGCTTGGTGAATTAGAGCTTGGTGAAATAGAACTTGGTGAATTATCCAAAGGGTTTATGTGTCCGCCAATTCCTATTGACCAGAGATCATGAAGACGACTCTCGCTTCCTTTTCTTCTATAGATGGCTGTAAGATTTCCACTCTCTGCCTGAATTATAATATAGGGAATAATCTGCTTGAAGTTTTTGTCCTTCTCGGCTGATGGACGATCAAGCCAGTGCAAACAAAAATCCGGCTTTGAGAAGGCAGCAAAAAAAACATCTTCGTCCATCCTTATTATAGATTTATCTCCAACCCACTCCACTGGAAAATCTGTCCGGCTGATACACAATACTTTTTCTGCATGACATACACTCCGTCTATATTTCATAAGATGTGGCAATTCCTTTCTTACCCCTTGAGTAAGGGTATGGGTCATTTACAATTTTGATGTGGCAAAGGATTCAATATTTTAATTTTTTCAATCCATTCAAAATCTTTAACATTAGCAGTTACTAAGGTTAATTTATGGACTATCGCAGTTGCAGCAATAAGCGAATCTCCTAATGAAATTTTACATTTTTGTCTTAATATCACAGCCTGCTCAAGTATTGTTTGAGAAATATGAATAATTGGCACAATATCAAAAAAAGCCTCAAAATCCTGCCTGTCTTCCGGAGTTAATCTATGGTATCCCAAAACTTCCACATAACTGATGGCGGAAACAAGAGGCTGACAGTTTTCTACTAGTTTTCGCAAATTGGAAAATTCAGGCTTTATTGCATAAATAATAATATTGCTGTCAAGTAACATAGATTTATTCATCTCTGCCAGGTAACGAACGGTCATGACGAAGCTCTCTTTGCCACGTAACCGGATCTTTGATACTGGTGGATAAAGCATTTCTGTCTGCCATGCGTTGAAGAATATCAGCGGCACCTTGTCCATGTTTTTCAGATTGCAAATAGAATTTTTCTTCTGTGACAATTTCCTGAACCAGCATTTGCAGCAGATATAATTTATCTGTATGCGAAAGCGTGTTGATTTCAGTTTTTATTTTTGTAATAGTCATTTTTAGCCCTCCAGAGCAGCTCAAACATTGTGAAATGGCAAATGAAGAGTGCATAATAACTTTTTCATAATTTGTGGATAGTCTGTAAAAATGCCATCAACACCAGCATTAATATATTGCACCATATCCTCTTTTTTATTCACTGTGAAAATATTGACTTTTTTACCCATATTCTTGAGTTTCGTTATTTCTTCCATGCTGATCATATCGCTATTAATATTGTATGTATCAAAGCAGTAATTACTCCACAACATTTCATGACCAAGATCATATCCCACTAATGCTTGAACCTCAAGCTCTGGAAAAAGAATCTGAACCTCTTTAAGCCACGCATGATTAAAAGAAGAAATAATGATAAGTTCAGGATCAATTTTCATTCTCCTGATCATCTCAACAACCATTTGTGGAAGTGGAAATTTTTTAAGTTTCACAGACAATTCTTTAAGCTCAAGATTAACTGTCCACTGTTTCTCCTGTGTATAATTTAATACCTCTTCAAGTGTAGGAACTTTTTCTCCCCTGAAAGATTCAAGATATTGTGTAGAGACGTTTCCGGCAGCAATTTCTCCAAAGGGATCTGTTTCAATAAAGGCTGTGCCTGTATCAAGCATTTGAATCTGGGAAAGATCAAATTCATCAAGACAGAAAGTATTATTGTGCGAAAAGATTGTTTTGGCATTGGTTGTCCGTAAAAGATGGTCATCATGGAAAATAATCATATGACCATCCGAGGTGACATTAATATCTGTCTCCCACAGATCCGCACCTATAATACGAGCAATCTCTGCCGCTATAATGGTATTTTCAGGAGCAATGCTTCTTGCACCTCTGTGTGCGATTATTTGTGTCATTGTAAGTATATTTATCCTGCAACGCGGTATGTAGGTTTGTTCTGTAACGCGGTATGTAGGTTTGTTCTGTAACGCGGTATGTAGGTTTATCCTGTAACGCGGTATGTAGGTTTATCCTGTAACGCGGTATGTAGGTCTGTTCTGTAACGCAGTATCTTGATAAAAAAACCGGCAGCCATAAATGAGACTCCTTATGACTGCCGGCAATATGCAAACACTTTTAAAGACAGATTTTTAAAAAAAATCAAATCCCTACTTTATTGATTATTTAACAGGCATAAGCTGAACCCGTCTGTTAAGCGAACGACCAAACTCTGTGTCATTAGATGCTGCTGGCATACTTTCACCATAAGCCTCACATTTCATTCTGTCTGTATTGATACCTTTATTTAAAAGATATGCCTTGACAGCTTTTGCTCTTCTCATGGAAAGGGCTTGATTGTAGGCATCGCTTCCCATACTGTCAGTATGTCCCTGAAGATCAATCCTCAGACCTGGGTTTTTATTGAGGATGCTTACAACATTGTCAAGATCAGGATAACCAGATGGTTTTATATCAGATTTGTCAAAGTCAAACAGAAGATCACCAAGTACCCAGCAGCCCATTGGGTTAACTTTGGCACCCATCGGAGTTCCTGGACATTTATCAAGATAGTCATATACACCATCACCATCTGTATCCAACGGACAACCATCAGCATCAACCTCTACACCAGGAGGAGTATCAGGACATTTGTCTCTGTCATCAGGAACGCCATCATTGTCGCTGTCTTTCACAACAACAGGGACCATTGGTCTGTCTGTAAAAAAGACATTTTTAACAAAAGTAGCCATCTCGGTTGAAGAGAGAGTTGGAGAGGCTTCTGTAACAAAACCGCATCCACCGGCATCAGAAAGACTTTGCATAAGTGCCTGCCCCTCTTTGTCGTCACCTACAAGCACCGGATAAATACAAAGTGTCTCGCCAAACTTGTCCTTGAGTGCCTGTACAGCTCCTGCAGTTTTGGGGGACATTTTTTTGCCATCTGAAACAATCACAAGGGCTGTTGTGCCTGCTTTGCCGTCGATATCACCTATAGCAGCTTCAAGAGCTTTGTAAAGAGGGCTGTTTCCGCCAGAACCGACCAATTTAGTCAGACCTGATGCAAACCCTTGAGATGTATAGGCTTCCATGCCATATAACATCATGGTTGGATCTGCAGAAACACTGGGTTTGTGGCCAAAAGATCTCAAACCGCCAACCTGACCCATTTCTGGAAGAGTCTGGTTCATCCGTCCTACAAATTCCTTGGCAATATCAAATTTCTGGTTATCATTAAACATCTCTTCCATAGAGCTTGAACCATCCAGAATCACCAGGAAATTATCATGTTTCAAAGTGTACTGAGATGCATCAAGCGACTGGGGTGCAAAATCAGAAAAGGGTTTTTTAGGCCCTTGTGCTGCACAGCCCACCATAAACACCATAGCAACTGCAACAAATAAACCTTTTGAAATAACACTCTTCATTTTTTTCTCCTTTAAAATTTGTGTTTCCCTTTAGAACTACAATCAAACAGCACAACCAACTTAACTCAAATCACCATTAACTCAAATCACCAAAATGCTACTATCAGACTGAATTTTACTTAATATATATGAGTATTAAGAGTCAAGAAATAAAATTATGAAGGGCATCCTGCCCGTTGTTAATACATATCAATTCAGAAATCATATACCACTATATACTGCTGCTGCTCTTAAAATCAACGACTCATTTTTTTCCCAAAATTTTATGTGCCAAAATTTTATTCACAACAGAATTTTCTTTTTTCAAAATTTTTGATCCTCTTGTTATTTTACATAAGCTGATACCATACTTTTCTGAAATTTTTCTCTGGGTCATTCCACTGTGAAGATCCTGAAGAAGTTTCCAGCGTAAAGAGAGATCAGCAAGCTCTCCTGAAGTCAGTATCTCATCAAAAAAAGATTCCAGTTCATCCAGCTCTTTAATTGAAATGATTGTTTGTAATAAATCACGGTCAATGACCATTTGCAATATTTTTCCTTGATCAATTCACGCTTTTTATCCAGTCTGCCGCAAATCTGCCTTGTCATTTTTTATCCGGCTATAAAATTTTATTCGACCATGATTTTACTGTTAAAACACATTTTGTTTTCATACTTAGGGGGTAACCGGAATCCGACCATGATTTGTTTTATTTGGCCATGAAATAAAACCCGAGATTTTTATCATAAGGAGGAGGATTATAGAACTGGGCTTGAATATATTTCTCCTGCACGGAATCTATCCGCACCCTTCTTTTGATAAGAGAACTCTTACTGTCGTCCAAGGTAAATGTGATATCAAGAATATCATCCGGTGCAATTTTATGTTGCTGACGCATGGTCTCAAACTCGACTCCCTTCATAGATATCTTTTTTACTGTAATGTGACCATGATCATTGCTGTTGTAATGGGTGTAATCACCAGGGAGCATAACATCTTTAGAATAAGTTTTACGCTGTTCTGCAACCTCTTCTGCTTCAATAATCTCCTCTTCATCAAGAAGAGGCTTAAGATTGCTCTCCATTCTTTCAACATCTTCATCTTGAACTACAGAAGATACGAAAGGTGTTTTTTTATTTACGAAATCAAGAATCTCTTTTTGCGTTCCGTCATCAACAAGACGTATTCCAACCGTAACTTCAAGTTTTACTTTATTATTCAAAAAAGCCTCAGATGCCAGTTTGTCTAAAATTCTCAGTTTTGCCTGCTCTGCCTTATCCAGACTTGTCTGGGGCATAATCACGGTAAATTTATCTCCTCTGTAACGGAAAATATCATCAACTGCCCGCACCATGTTCCTTAGCATCAAAGCAAAGTCTTTTAACAGTTGGTCTCCTGACGCATGACCATATTTTTCGTTTATCAGTTTAAAATCCTTGATATCAATGATCAGAATAGAGGAGATAACTCCGTACCGCTTGAGCATTTCCACCCTGTTGTTAAGTGTCCGCTCAAAACTGTTTCTGTTTTTCAGACCGGTCAGAGAGTCAGTCAGGGCAATTTTTTTCAATGCCTGGTTGTAATAGGAACGTTCAATCGCAATTGCCGCATACTCAGCAATGGTGTTCAGAAGATTCAGTTCAAATAGTGTGAAATTACGACCACTGATTTTATTAACAAGCTCTATGACACCAAATATCTTGTCATCTGTTCTAAGAGGGACACCAATAATAGATTTTGTTTTAAATCCGGTGGACTCGTCAATACGAATACTGAATCGTTTATCTTCTTCCACATTTTCAACAATAAGAGACTCTCCTGTACTCAGAATATGTCCTGCAATACCCTCTCCCTTAGGTATTCTTACCCCTTGAAGTTTTTCTTTGCTGCTTCCTACAACAACAGTAAAAATCATATCACCGCTTTGGGGATCCTTGAGCAGCAAAGACCAGTTCATGGGCTGAAAAATAGTCCCGACCTGATACATCAGTACCTGAAGAGTCTCTTTAATGGTTTTTGCTTTTGCAAGGGGCTTACCTATTTCAAGAAAAAAAGAAGCATTGTTAATTCTTTGCACTATATCTTTATCCATCAGAAATCTCCTTTTGCATATTCAATTCCGCTATACATAGAAATGTCATTCAGAGCCATGGGGTCTATCTGAAAAACTATACTCTTTACTCTCTTTCTCTATCTACACAACTATAATCTTTATTCTCTTCCTCTATTGGTTCTCCCTCTTTTTTGCTCATTCTATATCGAATGGAGCGAAGGGTAATCCCTAACAGTTCCGCCGCTTTACTCTTGTTGCCGCCCGCAATTTCCATAGCTTTCTCAACATAAGCAGACTCAATGGAAGAGAGGATAGCATCTAAATTGACCCCCTGAGCCACAGCATTAAGGTCAAAACGACTTTCCTTATGACCTTCAATCCATCTGCGTCGTTTGTGCATTGAGATGGTAAGGCTTTCCGGAAGAATTATATTGGTTGACGAAAGTGCAACACTTCGTTCAATGAGGTTTTCAAGCTCCCTGACATTACCGGGAAAAGTATATGTATTTAAAAATGCAATGGCATAAGATGAGATTTTCGCAATATCTTTTCCCATTATTTTTGAGTATTTTTCAGTAAAGTGGTGGGCAAGAATTTCAATGTCTCCTTTTCTGTCCCGCAGCGGTGGTACTTTGATGGGAATGACGTTCAGTCGAAAAAAGAGATCTTCGCGAAAATTTCCCTCAACAACCTCTTCCTCAAGATTTTTGTTTGTGGCAGAAATAATTCTTACATCTACAGAAATCTCACGAGTACTCCCAACAGGCTTTACTACAGTCTCCTGAAGTGCCCTGAGCAGTTTAACCTGAAGCATTGGAGATAGTTCACCAATTTCATCAAGAAATATGGTGCCAAGGTGAGCAGCTTCAAAAAGACCTTTTTTGTCTGCAATGGCACCGGTAAATGCCCCCTTGACATGACCAAAAAATTCGCTTTCAATAAGGTTTTCAGGAATACCGCCACAGTTGACCACTACAAAGGGCTTATCTTTCCTGTCACTCATATCGTGAATAGCCCTTGCAATCAACTCTTTACCAGTGCCGCTCTCTCCGGAAATCAATATATTGGTTTTAGTACCTGCCACCTGGCTGATTAAATTGTATATTCTTATCATACCCGGGCTGTTGCCGACAATTTTCCCGAAATTAAGTCTTGCAAGGCTGTCTTTATTAACAAGTTCTGTTTTGAATTTGGGATCTTTAAGATCAAGTGCTTTTTTGATTGCCTGTTTAAGCTCATTGTTGTCAAAGGGCTTGGGGACAAAATCATAAGCCCCTTCGTTCATTGCCTCCACTGCCACTTCGGTTGTGGCATAGGCTGAAATCATAATCACAATGGTCTCGGGGTTCTTTTTTTTTGCAGCTCTTAAAATATCCAGACCGGTAAGATCACCAAGACGGATATCGCACAGCAGCAAATCAAAGTTTTTCTCTTCAATCATTCTGATTGCCTGTTTGCCGTTTTTTGCAAGAGATACACCGTAGCCGGTCTGCGTCAGAAGTACTTCAAGAAACTCGCGCATACTCAGTTCGTCATCCACAACAAGAATTTTTGGCAAGCATTCAACCATGTTCAGTTTTCTCCCAATCTCTTATTACGATATGCTCTCGATCTCATTTTTTTATCAACATATAGACTTCCAGAAAAAATATTTTGGTATCTCAATTTTTAAGAAGGGCAACCGCAAGGGATTGCCCCTACTTTTGCCAATTTAATTATCTGGAAAACTATAGCATCAAATCAAGCCTTTGCTTTTTTTAATCTGATTTCAACCATCAACTCTCTGATATGCAATCTGCCCGTTAACCAAGGTCATATGTACTTCTCCTTTAAGGCTGAATCCTGCAAACGGTGTATTTCTGCTTTTTGATAGAAATGTCCCGGGATTGACTGACCAGAGCGAATCTGTATCAATAACAGTTATATCTGCCGGATTGCCAGGCTTCAGATCATTGTCAATTCCAAGTATTGCCGCAGGATTTTTGGACATTTTTTCAATCAGGGTTTTAAGGGAGAACCGATCTTCCTGAATCAGCTTCATGGATAATCCAAAAGAGGTTTCAAGACCGATAATACCAAAAGCAGCCTTGTCAAACTCAACATCTTTCTCCAAGTGGGAGTGGGGGGCGTGATCTGTCGCAATAGCGTCAATAGTTCCATCTGCGAGCCCATCAATGATAGCCTGTCGATCACGTTCTGTCCTCAGAGGGGGATTCATCTTTGCGTTTGTATCGTATCTTG
>JADGBP010000290.1 GCA_015231395.1 Desulfamplus sp.
CACCCCCCTACCCTGCCCTTGATCTTGTTTCCAGACTAACCTATGCTCCGATTCTAACATCAAGAGGATGTCCGTTTTCTTGCAGCTACTGTGCATCATCGTTTTTAGAATCACAAATGCGGCAAAGATCCCCAGAATCTGTTTTTGATGAGATTCGACAATGGCACGAAAAATATGGAGTATTCAATTTTGCATTTTACGATGATGCTCTGCTCATAAATCCTGAAAAACACATTATTCCTTTGCTTGAAAAAATCCTTGAATACTCTCTTAAAAATCAATCTATGCCACATAGCAAATTTTTCATGACAAATAGCAATCAATCTATGCCAAATAGCGAACTGCCCATGTCAAATGCCAATCAATCTATGCCAAATAGTAACCTTTCCATCCAAAATGATAAACCTTATATTCATCCTCTATCCTTTCATACACCAAATGCACTTCATATTCGTCAGATAACCCGTAATGTCGCAGATATGATGTTTAAAACAGGATTTCAAACAATCAGGCTTGGTCTTGAGACAACTGATTTTTCTACCTCCAGAAAAGAGGATATCAAGGTGAGACAAGATGAATTTTACCATGCTGTAGCAATGCTGAAACAGGCAGGATTTAAAAAGGAGCAGATTGGAGCTTATCTCCTGTGTGCCCTACCCTACCAAAATCTTGATGATGTTGAACATTCTATCATGCTTGTAAACCAAGCCGGTATAATGCCGGTTCTTGCCTACTATACACCCATACCCCATACACGGATGTGGAAAAAAGCTCTTGCCTGTTCAGAATTTGATTTGGAAAACAACCCTCTTTTGACCAATAATGCCCTACTCCCATGTCTTAATAAAAAGGAAGATATAAAAAGGATTTCTGAATTGAAAAAAATGACCAGATGAAATATAGTCCCAAAGATTTATTGGAATTATGCTGGTTTTATGTTGGCTTTATGTTGGTTTTATGTTGGCTTTATGTTGGCTTTATAGCAGACTTCCTTAAAAATCGGAGTTTGCCCATTGATTGCCAAGATCGGGGTAACACTCCACCCTTTGGGACGATTACTGTTTTAAAAACAACCCTTAGCTTGCGGCAGAGGGTGCAGCAGCGGTCGGCAAAGAGCTTCATTTTATATGATTAAAAATGAGTTTTTCAATATCAATATATGAAAAAAAGGAGTTATAGTTTTCCAGATAATTAAATTGGCAAAAGTAGGGGCAATCCCTTGCGGTTGCCCTTCTTAAAAAGAAGAGATATCAAAATATTTTTCTGGAAGTCTATAGAACAAAATAGATATGAGACCCACAATTACAAGACGATCTTTTCTCAAAGGGACAGTGGCTACAACCTGTTCCATTGTTGCCACATCTTCTGTGGCACGGGCAGCAGCGGTCTTGGAAAAGGGAGAACCTATTGCAACATTGCTTGATATAAGTAAATGCATCGGTTGTGAAGAGTGTGTCCATGCCTGCAAGAATGCAAATGCAGACAAATATCCCATACCCCAAAAGCCATTTCCAAAAATGTATCCTAATGGAGTCAAGGCGGAAGATTGGTCAGATAAAACCGATGTGATAGACAGGCTAACGCCTTACAATTGGCTATATATCCAGTCTGCCACTGTGGAGGTTGATGGAGAAAAGAGGGAGTTGACCATTCCAAGAAGGTGCATGCATTGCACAAATCCGCCATGTGTAAAGCTTTGTCCCTGGGGTGCTGCCATCCAGCTTGACAACGGTATTTCAAGAATTGATTCGGATATATGTCTTGGCGGAGCAAAATGCCAGACTGTATGCCCCTGGCTCATACCTCAACGTCAGACCGGTGTCGGCCTCTATCTTGATATTCTACCTGCTTTTGCCGGCAATGGGGTTATGTATAAATGCGACAGGTGCTACAATAGGATTGCCAAGGGAGAAATTCCAGCCTGCATAGAGGTGTGTCCTGAAAATGTTCAGACCATCGGACCAAGAGACGAGATTCTGAAGAAAGCTCATGAACTTGCCTCAAGCATGAAGGGCTATATATATGGCGAATCTGAAAATGGAGGTACAAATACATTTTATGTTTCCCCAGTCCCTTTTGATAAATTGAACGGTTCCATAGAAACGGGGAAAGGTAAACCTCATCTGGATGTCGTATCAGACAGAATGAAAACTGGAAATAACCTTGCAGTAGCAATGCTTTTTGCTCCTGTAGCAGGTGTGGTTGGTGCTTTGGCACGATTCTACAAAATAAGCAAACAGGATGATGCCTCATGACATTAAACGAAAAAATAATCAGATATAGTTATCTTGTAACTGTTGTTTTTCTGGTACTCACTGGATTTGGTCAGATGCCGATATTCAAGAGATATCATGTTGCAGATATTCCAGGTTTGGGGTGGCTTGCACAGTTTTACGTCACTCATGCAATGCATTACATTTTTGCAGCACTGTTTATAGCTATTTGTACCTATGCATATGTTGACCATATTCTTGACGGCAGAAAAGAGCGAACACTTACTAAAACAGGATATGCCAAATCTTTTATGATTGCGGGGCTTATTTTGACCGGAGTACTGATGGTTATAAAAAATTTTTCTGGCACACCATATACTCCCTTGATGATATCACTACTCGATATATCTCACCTGCTTTTATGCATAACTTTTGTGGTCTATGGAATTATTACCTTAGTAACAGGAACGAGGTGGGTTAGAGTTAGAGCATTTCAATTGTCAAACAAACTCTAAACAACAACCAAAATAAACAACTCTAAACAACCAAAATAAACAACTCTAAACAACCAAAATAAACAAGCTCTAAACAACCAAAACAAAAAAGGGGATTCTATTGAATCTAACTGATATTCTGATACAGACCATAGGTGGGCTGGGAATTTTCATACTGGGTATGAAGATGATGACCGAGGGACTTGAGATGACAGCAGGCAACAGGATAAAAAAAATCTTGAGTGCCATTTCTTCAAACAGGGTTATTGGGTGTCTTACTGGTGCAGGCGTGACGGCTGTAATTCAATCATCATCTGCAACTACGGTTATGCTTATCGGTTTTGTGGGAGCCGGCATGATGACCTTTGAGCATGCTGTGGGTGTTGTTTTGGGTGCAAATATCGGCACAACCATGACAGCACAGATGATCTCTTTCAAACTTACAGGTCTTGCCTTGCCAGCCATTGCAGTCGGGGTACCAATCAAGTTTTTTTCCAAAAATCGCCATTATCGCTATATTGGAGAGATTATTCTTGGATTTGGTCTTCTTTTTTACGGAATGACAGTTATGGGCAATGGACTTTCTCCCATAAAGTCGAATCCTGATTTTGTCGCTTTTTTTACAAAATTTAATACAGACAGCTTTGGAGGAATGCTTTTATGTGTGGGAGTTGGTGCACTTGTAACCATTATGGTTCAGTCATCCTCTGCCACTGTAGGACTAACTATGACTCTTGCTGCCCAGGGATTAATTTCTTTTCCTACAGCCATGGCTCTTGTACTGGGCGAAAATATTGGTACAACCATAACAGCAGAGCTTGCCACAATAGGCTCTTCAAGTCTTAGTGCTCACAGGACAGCAAGAGCACATACCCTTTTTAATGTAATTGGCGTTGGTTTAATATTAATAATTTTTCCATGGTTTCTTAAAATTACTCAATTCTTGACTGTTATGATGGGAGCTGAAGATGTAACCCAGATGGTAAATGGTC
>JADGBP010000291.1 GCA_015231395.1 Desulfamplus sp.
ACTATTAAATTACCTGAAGAGATTCCCGAAATAAGATATCGTCAAAATCTTTGATATATCTTTCAACCCATGTGCGATAGTTGCCATCAGGAACATTATATTCTCGCTTGTCTGCAACGCAGCACGAACCACAACCGATACACCTTGTTATATCAACGATAAATGCAAAATTCTGTTTATGTATATCGTATTGACGATCTCTTATTTCGGGAATCTCTTCAGGTAATTTAATAGTTGGATCAATATTATTTGTAGTTTCTGAATTCTTTACAGCAGTTGAACCAACACTTGATATATCCATTGGAAAGACTAAAAATAGTGAGCCTGCAATAGTCCCTTTTAACACTTTTTTAATAAAATCTCTTTTATCTATACTTGGTGGAAAATTTTCATGTGAACAATCTTGATTAGGCGGGAAATCTTTTATTATCATTATTTTACCTCCATCAAACCCGTTATCTTTTTGGCTTCATTGATATACTTAAGAGGGGCATGGACATGATGGCACTGATTACAGGTATGGGTGAGCTTTACATTCTGTTTTTTAAGATGATCTGGCACTCCAACGGTTTTAATAACCATAGTTGATCTGGCTTTGATTTCGGTGTTATGACATCTCAAACAGAGAGTGGTAATTTCATCCCCCTTTTTGACAGGCAAGGTGGCGATTTTTCTTCCATTACTGACGTGATCTGAATATGTTCCATGGCAAAATTCGCAAGATATGGTTTTGTGATTCCCTTTAAGATGGATAGTTGCTTCGTATTGATGACACCCAAAACATGAGGCATTTGTGCCATGTCTTAAAACTCTTTGTGTCTCTTCATCAACAGCATCAGCTCTGTATGGACCGTAAAGACCAAATGATTTAGGTATCAACAGTGCTTTTACCACAAACCCGACTCCTGCCATTAACACAACACTTGCCACTACCATAATAATACGCAAAGCATGTTTTGACATCACAAATAGACCTCCTGCAATTTTAACGGTTTAGCAACCAACTTCTTAAAAGTTGTCAAACCTACGCTATTCTTTTTGATGATCTCTTCCTAAATGAAAATTAATCCATGAAGATGTGTTGTTTAGCTCCCACATTCTTGGCGGTACAAATTCTTTTGAGAGATTTTCTGTTTTATCACTCTTTTTTAAACGGTTGAAAGCCCTCACCCAAATACATTTCTTATCCTTGTCCACCTCACAGAATCCATCACGACTTCCACCACAGGCACCATTACGGGTATGCTTTGGACAGCCTGATTCAGGGCATTGAAATGCTATATGCTGGATACCGCAATCTCCACACCCTTTGCATGAAAGAAGCAGTCGTTTAGATGGGTCTTCAATAAACATCTTTAAAATCCATGCCTTGTTGTTTTTATCAATTACTTCAGCAACTGCTTTATATACAGGAGATAAAGATGATGATTTGTTGAAGAAAAGTTCATGTAGTTGTTTCAACAACAGATATGGATAATTGTCAAGTAAATTCTCCTTTAAGTTTTCGATGGTGGTTACAGGTTCTTTAGAATAAGGGATTACCGGTTCATCAACGATATTTATATTATCCTTTGATGTATGGGAACAGTTCTCTTTTGAGACTATGGAGTGACTGGTATTATCAGATTTTTTACTATCCGATGTTTTATAAATATAAAAGCGGTTTTTGTCCTCTGTTCTGAAACCTTCAACATAATCCTGCCAGTTGTGTTCCATGATTGCCATTTTGTCGAGTATTGCACCAACCGCCTTGAAACTTCTGTGAATGCCTCCAATGTGAATTCCCTTGTATCCTATTCCTTTTAAAATTACTGCAAGTCTTGCTGCACGCTCAATCGCATTATGCAATCCATCTTGTTTGCTATTTTCCCACTCTTTAATTATACGGTTACACAATGAATCCGATACTATAACTCCTGGGACTTTTCCTCTGTTCATAGCTTTAGCAGCTTTTGGGCTTAACATATAAACTGATGCTAAAGCAGGAATTGTAATATCTTTAATGCTGTTTCGAGTAATTAATTCCTGAAACTTATCCACATCATATCCAAGCTGCGTTATTATGAATGACGCTCCAGCCTCAATTTTTCTATCAAGTTTGCGATATTGTGCCTCACATTCAGCTTCTGTTGTTTTAAATGGGGAGACTGCACAGCCTGTAAAAAATCCGTCAGGGTCTTCAGACGCTGCAAGCCTTTCATTTAGCTTATGAAGCATTTTAGTCAAAATTACAGAGTCAAAGTCAAATACAGGTGCCCCTTGACCACCAAAACCCTTACCTGAATAATCTCCAGTTAAGACAAGAATGTTTTTCATACCCATTCGTGCAAGCTGCAAGGCTCGGCTCTCCATACCTGCACGATTCATATCTCTGCATGTAAAATGGACAATTACATCCATACCGTGTCGGAAAATCTCGTATCCAAGAACATCAGGACTTAAAGATGGATTACCTCCGGGATTATCGGTAATTGAGACGGCAGATACCCTTCCATCAGAGAACGCATCCTTTGCAATATTTATAAGAGTGTCAGTAGATATCCCTCCTGATTCACGTTTAGGAACAAGCTCTAAAGTTACAACAAATTTATCAGGATTTGATATGTCGTTATTGAAAATTCTAAGCATCAGGGTACTCCGTTTGATTTTTTTATATTTAAGTTTAATTTGAAATAAAATTCATTATTGTATGCCCAAAAAGGATATTTATGATAATATTTATTAAACCTGTTTTCTACTTTACCACAAAAATAATAATTTTTTCTTGATCTGGCTCAAGTTTTTTCTTTTCAAGATAGCATATATTGCACTCAAAAAGGCGGAATAAAAAAAGCCATTCTCGAGTTGCAACAAATAATAACCATAAGTATATGACCGAAAATAATATCAATGAGATATTGTTTTTTGTGGAAAAATTAAAAAGTCTTATATGACCATTGGGTAGATATGACCTTTTTAGATGGCTGTTTATACCAGCCACCTAATTTTTTAAAAACTATATTGTGCTTTAAAATCAGTATAATATATGAATGAGACGGCAGCAGCAATCTGGCACAAAATGTGCGTATAAATGGCTGGAATTGGTGAAGAGTATCAAATCACCTTTAGTTAATAGGAAAAAATGTTTGTCCAACTACTTATAATTTTTAAGGAGGCTTTATCATGTTTTGTTTTCAATGTCAGGAGACAGCTAAAGGAACCGGCTGTACAGTAAAGGGTGTTTGCGGCAAGGAAGATACCACTGCAACTCTTCAGGATTTGCTCATTTTTAACCTTAAAGGTATTGCTGTTCTTGCTACAAAAGGCAAGGCTGCCGGAGTTGATGTAATTAAAGAAGCAGGGCAGTTTGTAACCCAGGGACTTTTTACCACAATCACCAATGTCAATTTTAATGATGCCAATCTGGTTCAGTGGATAAAAAAGGCTCAGGAATACAAAAAAGGTCTGAAGGGCAAGGTTGAGGGTAAATGCTGTTGCAGCTGTTCCACAACTCTTGATGACTCTGCTGTCTGGTTTTCAGATGATGAGGCAACATATCAGGAAAAGGGCAAAACAGTTGGTGTGCTGGCAACAGAGAATGAAGATGTAAGGTCTTTGCGTCAGCTTCTTATCATTGGATTGAAAGGAATTTCAGCCTATGCTGATCATGCTGCGGTTCTTGGTGTTGAGAAAGACGAAATTTATGAATTTATTCTCAAAGCA
>JADGBP010000292.1 GCA_015231395.1 Desulfamplus sp.
CGGTTCAAAAAAGATGAGGTATATCTGCTTGCAGGAGATGAAACTACAGTTACAAAATCAGGCAAATCTACTTATGGATTAGGACGTTTTTTTTCTTCAATTCATGGTCGTGCAGTAAAAGGATTAAGTTTTTTTAGCATATGCCTTGTAGGGGTTTCAAGCAGACAGTCAGCTCCGTTATTGATGGAACCAATGGATGCCGGAATGAAAAAAGAGACACAAGTAAAGAAGGAGCCGGCAAAAGGAAAGAAAAAAATTGCCTGTCCAAAAGGACGTCAGAAAGGGAGCAAAAACAAAAACCGTTCAGAACCTGAGTTGACACCTTATCTTAAGTGGATGCAGGAGCAAATTAAACGGACATTAGCTATGATAGGCAACCAAATTGACGTTGCTTATTATATTTACGACGGTGCCTTTGGTAACAATCCCTGTCTGCAAATGGTGCGGAGCTGTGGTTTGTCCATGATTTCAAAACTCCAATGCAATTCTGCACTATGGTATCCTTACAAGGGTGAATACAGTGGTCGTGGTCCTCGTCGCAAATATGGAGAAAAAGTTGATTATCGGAACATTCCTGTAGAATATCTCAAGAGCTGCACTGTGGAGGATGGGGTGGAAGAGCGGATTTATCAAATCGAAGTATGGCACAAAGATTTTCCTGACTTATTGAATGTAACTGTGATTCAGAGAATACAGTTAAAAAATGGGAAAAGCGGACATGTTGTATTATTCAGTGATGATCTCACTTTGCCATACGACAAGATGATTTTGTATTACCGTTTGAGGTTCCAGATTGAGTTTACGTTCAGAGATGCAAAACAATACTGGGGACTGGAAGACTTTATGAACATAAAATCTACTCAGGTCAAAAACGCAGCTAATATTTCCATGTTCATGGTGAATCTTTCCCGCTTTATGACAGAGCAGAACGCGACCAATATGGAACCAAGTATTTTAGATATCAAAATACGCTCTCAAACCGCATTCTATCTGGATTTGATATTAAAAAATCACCCTGAAATTTTAGGGTCTATTTCTTTTAAAGATCTACAAACGAATCTCGCTGATATAGGCTGTATTCATAAAGAGAAGAAGGCAGCCTAATTGGCGAAGGTATTGTGTCAAAGTTGAAGTTGAATCTTTAACCTGCTCGCTTTTATGTTCACCAGTCTTGCACCATCGGGCAAAGTGTTCACAGTTATTAAAAATCAAGCTGTAACTTTTCTCATAAAGTCTATTTGTAGCTCTTCTAATTACTTCTGAAACAGGAAGGCATTTATCATATTCAATAACCTTGATTTTACTGCCATCTGCAAAAGTCTCTATCCTATCTTTTTGAACTAAAGCATTTGATTTTCTTGCAACTTCACCAGTGTAATGAATGACATTACCATCTCCTGTATCTATTCCGTGATGAGTGTAACCAATACGATTAACTTTAATATGGTCTCCTTTTCCCATTATTTTATCTCTCCTTTACGCTGCTTGTTGATGATTTTCATGTTGATATTCTGATGAGATGCTTTCATTCTTTCCATAGCCATCATTTATGTTTTCATGCAGAATGAGATTGAGTATTTTTTCAGTATCACTAAGCACAGTTAAACACGCTTTATGAGCAGAGATATTGAGCTTTTCAGCATAGCTTTTGATGTAGCGATAACTATTACCAATAGTATCCTGTATGGATTTGCCAACAATACGAGCAAGAGCCTGAGCCGATAATTCAGCCGTAATTTCCTGAAAAGGGTCTTGCCGTGTATTCAGCCTACCTTTGATAATGTGGTCTGCTGCATGACTTAATTCATGGAAAAAGGTCTTTTCACTTGGCGTTGCCATTGCTATTTCTTTTAAATCAGGGGAATAATAACCGTAATACCGATGATTGCCTGAAACAGTTTTAACATTAATACCCCATTCTTTAGCCCGCTCAATTAAAGGAAATTCAGGCAGTTCAATATTTTCATACTTGATTGGCTCACCCTCAGTATCTTCAACCCTGAATACAGGAGTCTCTTTAAAGAATGTGATATGATTTACTTGATTGTCCTCTAATGATTTTGAGTTATTGTTATCCTGATATTTTTCATCACTTTTCTTTAAGCATGGTGAAAGAATGTAAATAGCCTTTGCCCCTTTTTTGACATTACGCTTGACTGATAGCCATTGTCTGTAACCACGAGCATCAGAAGTTCCGCTGATAGATTGAATTGTTCTGTTAAAGAATGACCAATTAGCAGAAGGAATATCCGATATTGGAAAGCTCGCTATTGCCACAGCTTTGGGAATTTCCCCTGATTCAAAAGCATTTAGAATCTTATCAAGGGTTTGTTTTATGTTATTACTCATTAATTCTCCTTTCATGTTTCATTGTGATTAAAATAGAAAGCCACCAGAAGTAATTAACCCCTGATGGCTTGGTTATAAAAAATGTGCGATTTAGATTTATCTAAAATTTGGACTTATCCAAATCTTGGATTTTTGGTTTTGTATTACGAATAAATTACCCTGCAATTACTTATGTCTATTGACCAAGGGGTGAGTCCACTATTCATACCCCAACCCTTATTTATCCATATTGAACCGGCAAACTCTTCTGGATGACACTTACGGTCAAGCTGCATGAACAATCGCCAGATGTAAGTCCAAAGGTTTTTTCCAGCTACCGGATGCCCTTCTATTTTCTTTATGTTGTCCATATCTGGAAATATCAATTTGTAAATTTCAACCAGAGCCTCTGTATTTGAGTTTGCGTAATCAAAGATTTCCTGTAACCGTTGTTCAAGCTGATATTTACTTAGTGGTTTAATTTCAACATTATTAACACTTACATTACTATTCATTTTTACTTCCTCCTCTAAACAGTAAAGCCCTCAAGGTTAAAAACCAGAAGGGCTTTACGATTTATTTATGATATGATTTGTTATTGACGATATTACGATATTCAGTTAATAATCAGAATGGAATATCATTATCAATTTCATAATCATTATTGTTGTTACTTTGCTGATTTATGTTATTGTGACAGCATCAAAACCTCTGCCATCGGTCTTGAGAAACTCTATATTATTGGCAATGAGTTTAATCGCTGTCTTATTTTCTCCCCTGTCTGTTGTCCATTTATCTTGGTCAAGAATTCCTGTAACAGCAATTTTAGCCCCTTTATGTAGATACTTCTCTGCCAGTTCTGCTGTCTTGTTAAAGCAGGTGGTCTTAATCCACCCTGTCTTTTCTTTCGTGCTTTTAAACGCAAGCGAAAAATTGACAATAAGCATTCCATCTTGAGTAAGTTTACTCTCTGGGTCTGCTCCTAAATGTCCTGTAAGTATTACGATATTCATAATCACTCCTTTTTTAAAGTTAAATTCTATCATTGAAAATTAGTTATCATCTTTAAGATAGTCTGAATCTGTTTCTATAAAGTAACTTAAAAGCACCTTCCTACAACATCTTTTACAAAGGAATATTTCAAATTCCACTTTGTCAGAAGAAAGGTTCTCTATATTCAGACAATACTCTGAAAGCTGATTGCACAGTTCACATAAACATCTGTCTGGTATTTCTTCTTCAAGTATTTCTGTTCCATAATATTTTATATTTTCCCTGATTTATGTTTTTTAGTATCTGATTTCGTATCTGATTCCATATCTAAATCACAGTGCTCCTCTCTTTTTTTTCCAAAAAATAACGTCACCAGAA
>JADGBP010000293.1 GCA_015231395.1 Desulfamplus sp.
ATGAAAGATATTACTATTGTCAAAGCACCAGCTAATTTTGAAAAGACTCCCCCTCCTGAACCAATAAATGAAGCTCAGTGGAAAATAACAGCACTGGAAGATTTTAAACTGTGGCTATTGCAAATACCTTCTGAACAGCCGCCTGTTATGATGGCAACGCCTGATACCTGCGATCTTTTTACAATGCTATCTGAATTTACCGCATTACGCCAAGAGATCAGGATGCAGAACAGAGAACAGCATAGAACCGTTAATGCTCTCAACAGCGTCAAAGGTGTTACTGATGAGTATGGAGAAATTTATACTCTGTTCAAGGAAAAAACCAACCAGCTTGCCCAGCTTGAACAGAATGTCCGCCTGAATGCTGAGAAAAAAACTACCGCCTCTTTTTTTGATGTTCGAGACTCATTGGTGCGTGGATATAGGGCAAGTGTGGAGATGGCGGCAAGAAAAGGTCTGTTCCGCCGCCCCCCAAAAGATATTCATACCATTTGCGAGGGATATGAAATGGCTATCAACCGGTTTGATAAAGCACTTTCAATGATGGATATTGAGCCCATTCAAACAGACAATGTTCCCTTTAATCCGGAAACCATGAAGGTTGTGGAGACAAGGGAGTTTTTTGGTATAGAAAACGACCGGGTAATTGAAACTGTATCTGGTGGTTTTGCAAGAGGGCGTGAAGTTCTGCGTTTTGCAAAAGTAATTGTTGCCAAGCCGGCGAGTGTTTCATGATGAAAATGTAGAATCTCAAAACTCATGATGAAAATGTAGGATCGCAAAACGAATCTCAAAATTGAAGCAATATGCATATTGCCAATAATACTTATTTACCATTGCATCTTTGATGCAAAAAAAATATTCATGTTTAAAGAAATTAATGTTTAAGGAAACTAATTAATGGAACCTGTAATTGGTATTGATCTTGGAACCACAAACTCTGAAGTAGCATTTATTATTAACGGAAAGCCCCAAATTATAAAAGAGAACGACAACGGAATTGTCCCTTCATGTGTCAGTCTTGATGCATCAAATAATATCATTGTGGGCACAACCGCAAAAAATCAGGCAGTTCTTTATCCACAGAAAACCATTCTTTCTGTCAAGAGGTTAATGGGAAAAAACGAACAGATAGCCCTAAATGGACAGTTTTACACACCTCAGGAGATATCTGCTTTTATCTTACGGGAACTCAAGGAACGGGCACAAAGGGTTACTGGTCAGAAAATATCCAAGGCAATCATTACCACACCCGCTTATTTTACAGATGCCCAGAGACAAGCAACCAGAGAAGCCGGAGAAATTGCTGGACTTAACGTAGTCAGAATTCTTAATGAACCTACAGCCGCAGCCCTTGTCTATGAGACTGGTGAGACAAAAGAATCGCAGCGTATCATGGTATATGACCTTGGTGGTGGAACTTTTGATGTTTCAATTGTCAGAATTGAAGAGGGCGTTGTGGAGGTTCTTGCCTCCACCGGAGATAACCATCTGGGTGGCGATGATTTTGATCATGAGATTGAAAAAATACTGACAGAACATCTCAAAAATGAATTTAATGTTGATATTACAAGTCAAGCCGCAGCTCTCGCACGAATTAAACATGCGGCTGAGCAGTCCAAGATAGAGCTATCTTCAGCTCCATTTGCCATGATACAGGAAGATTTTATTGCCAAAAATAGTGCGGGTTCTGATATTCATCTCTCCTATGAACTATCCAGACTTGAGTTTGAAAGTGCCATTGACGGCTATATGCAGAAAACAATGGATTCAGTGAATCAGGCACTTAAAGATGCTGCAATGCTCCCTTCTGCATTGGATAAAATCATACTTGTAGGAGGTTCAACCCGGATTCCAAAACTATCATCAATGCTTGAGAAAAAGTTCAACATGATTCCGGAACAGGGCATTGATCCTGATCTCTGCGTTGCCATGGGAGCGGCAATACAGGCAGGGCGTGAAATGGGAATTGAATCTTCTACCCTTTTGCTGGATATTACACCATACACATTTGGGACATCTGCTCTTGGTCAACTGGATGGTTTTCCATCCAAAAATGTCTTTGTGCCAATTATCAAAAGAAACTCAAAACTGCCTGCAATCAAAAGTGAGGCTTTTGAAACTGTATATGAGAACCAGAGAAATGTCGAAATCCTTGTCTATCAGGGAGAAAAGCCCAATGCACTGGACAATGTAGAAATTGGCAAGTTTATGTTCAGACTGACGCCCAACCTTCCAGAACACAGTATAATTATCTTGAAGTATGAGCTTGATATCAATGGCATATTAAAAATTAAAGCAGTTGAAAAAGAGAGTGGTAAAGAGATCAACGGAGTTATTGAAAATGCCTTTTCAAACATTGAAGAGGAGCGACTCAAAATATCCAGAACAAAAATAGATGCGATCTGGGCATCAAGTTCAGGTGAATATGGTGACAGCAATGATGACTCCGATAATTATGACGATTATGAAGCTGGTGAATATGACGCTGATGGTCATCAACTAAATGATGGCGAGACTTCTGGCACCAATATACATGCCATGAACAGACCAAAAATATCTGCGGGTTTTGCTGGCTCAGGTATCCCTGCTGAGTTGGAAATTATTTTAAGAACAGCAAGAGACTCTATGGATAAGGCTTCTGATGAAGATAAAAACGAAATTATTAATTTGATTGAAGATATACAGGATGCCCTTAAATCAGGAGATGAATCAAAGGCAAGAGAAATTGGGAACGAGCTGGAAGATATTCTTTTTTACATTGAATAATATTTTATATAGACTTCCAGAAAAATATTTTGGTATCTCAATTTTTAAGAAGGGCAACCGCAAGGGATTGCCCCTACTCTTGCCAATTTAATTATCTGGAAAACTATAATTGCAGCAAAAGCTGCTTGTATTCTAAAATTAAATACAACTATCTATTATAAAAGGCTTTTTATGAATATTTGCCCGATATGTAATGCACAGTTGGAAGATTCAAGGGAGTGCCGCCGGTGTAAAACAGATCTTGGACAGATCATGGATGTAAAAATCGACTCCATGAATCACCAGCAAAAAGCTATTGCTGCATTTGAGCAGAACCGTTTTCATGATATGTTTTTTCATGCCAGACGCTCTCTTGCTCTTTTCTACTCCCCTGAATCAGCAAAGCTTCTTGCCTGTGCGGCGATCATGGTCAACAAATTTGATCTGGGATATGTTTTGTGGAATAAACTGAAACAAGATATTTAGTAACCGCTCAAGGTCGGATTCAGCCGCTCCGACCTTGAAAACCAAATGTGTTTTTACGGCAAACACTCATGGACGGACGTTGACCACCCCAGACCCTGAAAACCAGAATGTGTTTTCAGGGTAAAGGCTCATGGCAGTTTTTTTTGCACCCCCCCCGACCATGAAAACCAGAATGTATTTTTACGATAAAGTTTACATTAATTTTACAAATAGATTAGATCTTCCTCAGTGCATTTATAACCTATAGATATACTTGTCTTTTATATCTTTTTTTTTATGATGGTTTGTTGGATAAATCCGACTTTAAGGACTCTTAACTCTCCTCCGGCTTTCCTGCCCTATTGTATTTCTATCATTTCTCAATTATATGAAATATTTATAAAACCAATAATCAACAAAAAATCTCTGCTATAAACGGACAGGGATTTTACGCCATTCTTATCTTGGAGTTTTTA
>JADGBP010000294.1 GCA_015231395.1 Desulfamplus sp.
TGAATATCTGAATATCTGAATATCTGAATATCTGAATATCTGAATATCTGAATATCTGAATATCTGAATATCTGAATATCTGAATATCTGAATATCTGAATATCTGAATATCTGAATATCTGAATATAATTGTATAATAATTTTTTTAATGTGTCATTAAAAAAATAGAAACTATTGATAAAAAAGAAAAAACTTGTGCAAAATAACTTGTGCAAAGCAACTGGTATGAAAAAAGACATAAAGGAGAAAAACATGAAATATATTGGTGCTCATGTAAGTGTGGCGGGAGGTGTCAGCTCTTTAAGGCAGCTTGTGGTTGTTCATCCTGAGAAGCCTTTAAAAGATTTCATGATACGGGATATTGTCTCTGTCAACACTTATACAGACTGTGAAAAAGTGGCTCAGCTTGTGGCACGCTATGACTTTCTTGCAGTTCCGGTTGTGGATGATGATAATCGTCTGGTAGGAATTGTCACTGTTGATGATGTCATTGATATCATAAGCGAAGAGGCTACCGGAGACATCCTCAAAATGGCGGGTGTAGGAGAGGATTACGTTGAAACCCAGACCATTTTGCGTGGGACACGTATTCGTCTGCCATGGCTTTTTACAAGTTGTCTTGGAGGGCTTGCTGCGTCTTTTATAATCAGCGGATTTCATGATAGCCTTTCAAAATTTGCATATCTTGCGGTTTACATACCTGTCATTACCGGCATGGGCGGAAACATTGGCATTCAGTCCTCAACTGTTGTAGTTCGTGGTATCGCTACAGGACGGATCAATGCGAAAGATTTGTGGGCAGTGGTTGCCAAAGAGATTTCCATTGGGCTTATTCTCGGGCTTATATATGGCATGCTCATTGGGTTTGTTGCAAAATTTCGTTACATGGAAGAGCCTCTGTCTCTGAGGTTCGCTTGTGCGGTATCCCTTGCTGTAGTGACATCAATGTCAGTTGCCGCACTTATGGGATCTCTTGTTCCCATGCTTTTTCAGAAGGTCAATATTGACCCTGCGGTGGCAACAGGCCCTTTTGTGACAACATCGGTCGATGTTGTCAGCGTTTTTTCCTATTTGACAATTGCCACGTTCTTTCTTGGGTTTTGAATTTTTGTTTTCATTGTTCAGAGTGTCCGTAATCCGGCTATGACTGTTGCTTATTATTTTGAGTGGTTATGATGCAATCCTTTTCAACCGACGCTATTTTACTCAGACGGATAGAGTATGGAGACTATGATCTGATAGTCTCCTATTTCACCCGTTCCATGGGAAAATTATCAGTAATAGCCAAAAACGCGAAAAAGAGCGTCCGGCGTTTTGCAGGTGCTTTAGACCCTTTTGTTTCCATGAATATTGAATGTTCCTGGCCAAAAAGAAAAGGTGGGCTTCCTGTTTTAAACTGCGTGGATATTCAAAATCCATTTGCCCGTATTCGTACCAATACTGCAAAGACAGGATACGCGAGTTACTGGCTTGAGATAATCAGCTCATGGATGGAGGAGAAAAAGCCTGACGAAGCACTTTATGAACTTGTCTTTCATGTTCTGGAATCGCTAAATGCCGGAATAATTCCAATGGAAGTATTAAGCGTTCTATTTCAGATAAGATTCATGGGCATATCTGGATTTACACCAAATCTGATGGGGTGTGGTCAATGCGGTCTGCCAATTGATGATATCCGTCAAAACAGGATCACATTTGATGTAGTTGCCGGCAGGCTTGTCTGTGACCGGTGCAGTGCAAATATTTTGGGAAATCTGGAAAAACGTACTTACTCATTTAATGAAAATGAAGAGGTATCTGACCTTAATGAAAAGGTATCTGATTACTCAACAGTATATTCAAAACTGTATTCAACATCATACTTAGCAACATCTTCAACCGCATCCTTAAAATCACATTCACCAGCTTTAAATTTAAAAAATCCATTAGGACGCAAAATAGCTGTCTCCAAAGGAACACTTAAACAGCTTTCATGGATGAGTTCAACTGACATAAAACTGGCAGAACGGCTTAAATTTTCCAGAACCGCTGTAAAAGAAGGTGAAAATCTGCTGGAGGGATTTATTCCATGCCATATAGGACGCAACATGAAAAGCCTAAAATTTTTGCATCGAATCAGAAATCCGGAAATCCTTTCTCTAAAACTTTAAAATGCAAATCAGCTTAAATTTATGAACTTCAAACAAATCCTTGAAAACAAAGAGATAAAATCATCTGTCCCTTGCCGGATAGATCTTGGAGGAACGCTTGATATAAGCACTTTTTTTCTCCCTCTTGGACACTTGAAACCTGCCACATTCAACATTGCCCTTGATATGAGAACCACAGTGACCTTATCTCCCTGGAAAGAAGGATATATCAAAATATCTTCCAGAGGGTTTGACAGTGCTGAATTTGAGGCAGAACGAGCACCATTCAACCATCCTATGGGATTGATGTTTGCGGTAGTCAATTTTTTTAACGGGCATGGAGTTCATGTTCAGATAGAGTCATCTTCTCCGCCAAGAAGTGCCCTTGGCGGTTCATCTGCGGCTGCAGTGGCAATGATAGCGGCATTCAGGGCGGCTCTTGACAACTCCCTTGAAACACAAAAAAATGCCATTCAAAAACCTTCGTCTATTGCACTGCTTGCCCACTACATTGAGTCAAGCGTTGCCGGAGTTCCCTGCGGTCTTCAAGACCAACTTGCCGCTGCCTATGGTGGTGTAAACTGCTGGTACTGGGGAATTGGAGAGAATGGTGTGTCATTTACAAGAGAAAAACTGATGGAAAGAGAACTGTCAACACCCTATGACATGAACCAAAATATTCTTGTGGCTTACTGCGGTATTCCCCATGTGTCCAGTGATATAAATCAAAGATGGGTAAACCGATTTCTTTCGGGTAAGGATCGTAATAAGTGGCGGGAGATAATCACAATTACGCACTATTTTTCCAGTGCTGTAAAAAATCGTGATTTCAACTTGGCGGCATCTTTGATGAATAAGGAGACTCTTATACGCCTTGAGATGACTCCTGATGTGCTTGACAAAACAGGCAAGGAGCTTTTTGAGTGTGCCATTAACAATGGATGTGGAACCCGCTTCACCGGTGCTGGTGGTGGAGGATGTCTCTGGGCAATAGGGGAGCAGAGCAATATGAAAGCTTTAAGAAGTGACTGGAAAACTATTGTGGACAAGGAAGAAGACGCAGATATTCTGGATACCGAAATTGATTTTAGGGGGATTATCGTCTGATTTTGGGCAATCATTAATTTAAAAGCCCCCTACTCTTTAGGCTTTAGGGTAGGGGTAGTTTACAACTCTTATACCAACTAACACACAAAAATCTTTCCTGGATTCATGATATTCTGAGGATCAAACACCTTTTTAATACCTCGCATTATTGCCATCTCGCTTTCTCTTACCTCTTTGGTCAGCCTGGTTCAGATGAGATGTTCCGTCAGTTTATGGCTCCTTTTATGGAGCAGCAGCCACGAAATTATGAACAGAACAGTTTAGGTTCAGGATTTATTGTGAGTCCGGAAGGGTATATTGTGACCAATAACCATGTTGTTGAAGGTGCGGATAGTGTCAGTGTCAAGATGTATGATAATAAAGAATATGATGCCAAAATTGTAGGACGTGATTCTAAAACAGATCTTGCACTGATCAAAATTGATGTAAAAAATCTTGC
>JADGBP010000295.1 GCA_015231395.1 Desulfamplus sp.
TCTTATAAAAATTCTTCAATGGGAAAAGATGGACATTGAGGCACGAATAGGTGTGAGAGGGGGTAAATATACAGACGTCAATCTTACTCTCACTTTTTTTCTTGCTGTTATCCTTTTTCTTGTTTTCGTCTGTTGTTCCGGAACTGTCATTTGGTATTTTCAAATTATAATCTATCATTCCGGTTCGGATTGACTCTCTGGAGCACTCTATCAACAATGCCCGCATATTGGAGTTGTCATCTTTTGCAGGAATAAAAGAGATGTTCTTATCTGGTCTGGAAAAGGATTTCTTTTTTTCTGTCAATCGTGTCAACTGTTGCTCCAACTCTTCCTTCTTGATTTGATAATCTGACAGTTCGCGGCTTGATTGAAGTTTGTATCTTTCAAGATTTTCAATCTCTTTTTTCAGGGCATCTTCTTCACTATTAATATTTTTATTACCAATCTCTTTATTACTTAAGTTTTCACGGCGAAGTTCTTTATTACTGAAATTTTCACTGTTAATATCTTCTTCTGTTTTTTTTTCTAACTGAGAGCTGTTCAAGGGATCAACCAATCTTCCAGTGACAATATCCACTGTTATGAGCAACACCAGCAAAATCATAATACCAGATAGAGATGTTATAATATCCTGAAATGAAAATAGGGAGATGGTAATGCCACTGTTGGTTTTTCTTCGTTTGCCACTCATCAACACCCGCCTTCCATTAATGCCTGTTGTTTGTTAATACCCGCTTTTCATCAATACCTGTCTTTTGTCAACGACCGCCTTCTGGCAATGAAAGACGCAGTTTGCTGATTATATTTGCGTGACAGTAATCATTACATCCGTCAAGGAAGCTCTCCTCTTTTTTTTTCAGACCTATCATCAGTAACTGAATGCAGAGTGCCGCCACCAATGCTATCAAGGTGGTGTCAAAAGCCACTGAAAGACCTGATGTAATCTGTTGCAAAGATGTTTTAAGATACTCAAGCCCTTCACTTTTGACGAGAACTGTTCCAAAGCTCCCAATTGCCTGAGACAGACCCAGAACCGTCCCTATAAACCCCAATACAGGAATTGCCCAGACAAATCCTCTGACTAAAGCATAGCTTGACTCCATCTGGTCTTCATCATTTTGAGCCTGTGCACGGAGAACTTCTGACACATCAGCTATCATTCCTATGTTTCGCAGATTTGCCAGTGCCCGTTCTATCCTGTTGAGCAGAACAAAATGCTGAGGATCATCAACAAGTCCATACATACGGAAAAGAATGTTTTTTGCAGTATCCTTTGTCAGTTCAAAATCAGCGGTCTGGGGCACAACCATCAGCGTGAGAGCCTTTTGCTGAAAAATGACCTTACGCCACTTTATAAACAGGATCGAGATTGACCAGCATGAAAAAAATACTATAAAAAACGGGGTAACACCCCTGTTAAGGAATATAGAGGTTACAGGAAAATTTGGATATTGAAACTGCAGGGTATAGAAAACAAGAAAAAGGATAACAGCAAGAAAAAAAGTGAGAGTAAGATTGACGTCTGTATATTTACCCCCTCTCACACCTATTCGTGCCTCAATGTCCATCTTTTCCCATTGAAGAATTTTTATAAGACCGTCATTTTGTAATACTTTCATATTTTTGGAGCCTTTGATTTTTATCACAGATGTCTAATATTCACAGGCCAGCTTGACGGCCATTGAATGTTTGTCTCTTTGTTAAGGTTGCTGTCTACCAGTATAGATCGGAGCACCTGGTCAGTGGTATTATTATCGTAAGGGGCAAACAGAGGTTCTCCAGGAAGATAGCCCTTGTGATCATAATACTTGACGGTAGTGTTGATGTCCTGAATTTCGGTCACGAAAATCATCGGCTTATCGAGTGCTTCACCATCAACATTTTTGCCGCTATCCACATTGCCGCCACCACTCATATTTTTGCCACTCCTTCCGTTTCTTACCACCCATATTTCATTGGGTCTTTTCCCTGTTTTAAAATGGAGCTGCTCAGGGTCTTTTAAATCAGCAAATCCAACCCATCTGGGAATACGTTTCATGGTCGTTTTCCGAATTTTCCATTGGGCAATATACTCATTCATTTTGTCTGGTCTTTGAAGATGATGTGTCAGGATTGTCTGTGCCTGTCGGCTTTCAATGGTATATTTACTGCTGGCAGTGCACAGCCAGTTAACCTGATTATTGAATCGCTTGAAATCCTTCGACATCTCAATAAAGGGTAGGGCGTTTTCCTTTCCCACAAGCACAAAAAGCTGCTCTGTAAGAAAGCTTATCAGATGGAGTTTTAAAATAGGCGAAAATGTCTGACGGTAGATATTATGAATCTCCTGCATTATGCTCTCCATTCCAATATCATAGGAGATATTATTAATCATCTGCTGAACCACATCACAATGTTGCATCTTTCTTAAATCTTGTACCTGAATGGTTATTGCATTATTAATTTTGAAATCCGGTTGAAGATCATCTGGAGAGAGTATATAGACAATTCCTGCATAACTTTTAACGCCTTTCACAAATTCTTCGGAAGGCTTTCCATTAAAATACCACTTTTCAGGTTCAAAGTTGGGTTTGTTGACTGTACACTCCCATAAATCAACAAACCTTGCGGTACGCTCCATTTTTGCTAACTCTTCCTTGACTTCATTTTTATGTATCCTGATATTGTTATTAAATGTCCTGATAATTTCAGATGTGGAGAACCAGAAAATATTTTCAGGGTCATTCATTTGATTTGGATCTGTTTGATCATTGCTCTGTTCTGATTTGGCAGTGTTATCACTTTCCTGTGAGCTGTCAAAAGGCTTTATTGAAGGTGCGGAAAGAAAATAACTATAGATCTTTGCCATATCAATTATAGGAACTATCTTCTTTGTAACCGGATCATCAGGAAAAGCTCCGGAAAATGTCTTGAGTTCCCTGATATATGCATCTAAGGATTCAGTATTCATCATCTCCCTAAACTGGCTTTTCCTTACAGATGTAATCTCGCGGGCAGAATCCATTTGTGTCTTGAAATCATTAAGGCTTTTTTTCATGGCAACAGAAACACTGTTCAACTTCATACCTTGAGTAATAAGCTCTTCAATCTGTCGCAACATTTTTTCATTTTCATTGCTCTCATCTTCAGTTGCGGCAAACAAAATATTTTTAAACAGATATTCAATCTTTTCAAAAATGGCTGACAGTTCTTTCTCTTCCATATCCTTTATAACCCGTTTTCTCTCTTCCCATGCTCTCTGCACTGATTTGAGTCTGGCAAGATACTGAGGCGTAACAGCATTGGCAGCGGCCAGAATATCTTTTATTTTCCCCTCAATTTCTTCAATAGTTCCGGGGAATCCCGCGGTTTTCATATCTTCAAGTTCAATAATAAGCGTCTTGAATGTAGCTCTTTTCTGTTCTAATAATGATGCTAACTCTCTGGATTTGCCGCGTTGTCTTTCCATCTCTGCCTGACTGAAAAGAGGAAGATTTATAAAGGCGATTTTCCTGCTTACCATATCATTAATCACAGTATTACACTGCTCTAAGTTTTCTGACAGGATGACACTTTCACAAAGCACGCTTTACTATCGTGATGAGTGGCTGGTGGAAAGGGGGTTTCACCGGTTTAAAAAGGGAAGTATTCCTGTGCTTCCCCTGTTCCTGCGTATTCCGGAG
>JADGBP010000296.1:0-1443 GCA_015231395.1 Desulfamplus sp.
TTCTGCCGGAAACAAAGGTTGTGAAGAAGGAAATATCCATTTCACAAGTTCTGCAAGAAAAAAAGGTGGTACAAAAGGATATTGCCATTTCACAACCCCAGCCGGAAAAGGAAAAGAAGATAGTGGAGTTGACGGTTTCTGATGATGGACGGGGAATTGATATCGGCAAACTTAAAGCTGCTGCCGTGAAACTTGGGAAAATTTCACCTAATGATGCCGATGAACTGGATATTGCAAAGGCAGAGTTGCTGGCATTTCAATCAGGCATAACCACAAGCCCTATTGTTACGGATATTTCTGGCAGAGGCTTGGGGCTTGCTATTGTGCAAGAAAAAGTGGAAAAACTTGGCGGTACTATCTCTGTTGAATCAATGCGGGGTCAGGGAGTCAGGTTCACGTTACTCCTTCCGGTTACTATTGCTTCTTTCAGGGGAATTTTTATCAGAAGTGCGGGACAGGTATTTATTGTGCCGACAACTAATGTGGAAAGGGTGATGCGTATAAAACCTGAAGAGATACAGACCGTTGAGAATAGAAATATTATCTGTGTAGATTGCCGGAATGTTCCTTTAGTCAGTTTAAGCGATGCTCTGGAGCTATCAAGAACAAAAGAATCCGGAGATCAGAGCAGGTTTATTCAGGCATTTATTTTAAAATATGCTGGCAAACGCATTGCTTTTTCTGTCGAAGAGATTCTTCGTGACGATGAAGGGCTGGTTAAAAATCTTGGCTCTCACCTGTCAAAGGTCAGGGCTGTATCAGGTGCGGCTATTTACGGCAAAGGCAATATTGCCCCCATTATTCATGTACCTGATTTGATGGATTGTGCTGTAAATGTGACAAAACGAGATGCCTCTTCCCATGTTCAGACAGAGGTTTCTGAAAAAAAATCGGTACTTGTTGCAGAAGATTCGGTTACATCCCGAATGCTTCTCAAAAATATCCTTGAATCAGGGGGTTATTTTGTCAAAACTGCTGTAGATGGCATTGATGCATTGACAGCCCTTAAAGAAAACAGATATGATATACTTGTTTCAGACGTTGACATGCCAAGAATGAATGGCTTTATGCTTACGGAAAAGATAAGGAATGACAAGGTTTTATCAGATTTGCCAGTAATTTTGGTTACAGCACGGGATTCCCGCGAAGACCGTGAGCGTGGAATTGATTCTGGTGCAAATGCCTATATTGTCAAGAGCAGCTTTGAGCAATCCAATTTACTGGAAGTGATTCAAAGGTTTGTTTGATTTTATTTGAGTTTTGCTTGCTTTGATTAGTCAGATATTTACCCTAAAACTTTTACGATGAAGTAAAAAAACATGCCCTCAAAAAGAAAAATAAATGTATTGATCGTAGATGACTCTGTTGTCTCAAGGGCACTTCTGACCCATATTCTGGAGTCAGATAAGGAGATAGAGGAGTCGGATATAGACATAAATATTA
>JADGBP010000296.1:1542-3656 GCA_015231395.1 Desulfamplus sp.
CAACATGCCCTCAAAAAGAAAAATAAATGTATTGATCGTAGATGACTCTGTTGTCTCAAGGGCACTTCTGACCCATATTCTGGAGTCAGATAAGGAGATAGAGGAGTCGGATATAGACATAAATATTATGGGCACTGCAGTCAGTGGAGAAGATGCATTGAAATTTCTTCAAACCCACAAGCCAGATATTATTCTCATGGATGTTTGTATGCCTGGTATGACTGGTTTTGAAACAACACGCAGAATTATGGAACAAACTCCGCTGCCGATTATCATTGTAACTTCTATTCCAGATATCAAATCTTCCCGAAATACATTCAAGATGATGGAAGCCGGAGCACTTGCCATAATGGCAAAGCCACCTGGACCAGGGCATCCTGACTACCCTCTTGAGGCTAAAGCTATACGGGAAACCGTCAGAGTAATGTCTGAGGTTAAAGTGATTAAAAGATGGGCAAAGACCACAAACAACAAAGAGATTCACAATAGCTCTGATAAGACTAAAAGCAATTCGCAAACGCTACAAAGCACTCCCAAAAAGACTCCGAACAATCCCAAAAATATGCGGAGCAAAATCGTGGTTATTGGTGTCTCCACAGGTGGTCCTCCTGTGCTCAAGACAATTTTATCAATGCTGCCCATAAATTTTTTGCTTCCAGTAGTCATTGTGCAGCATATTGCCCCAGGATTTTTAGATGGTATGGTCTCCTGGCTCAGTCAGACATCAACACTTCCGATTCATATACCAAATCATGGAGAAACAGTGCTACCGGGTCATGTCTATTTTGCACCGGATAAATTTAATATGGAAATTACAGAACAAAGAATCATTATGCTGAATAAGGATAATCATAAATGGAACTGCTGTCCTTCTGTATCTTGTTTATTCATGTCTGTTTTGAAGAACTTTGGCTCAAGTGCTGTTGGGGTTATTCTTACTGGAATGGGTGAAGATGGTGCAGCAGAGCTTTTGAGTATGAAACATGCCGGTTCAATAACAATTACTCAAAATCAGTCCAGTTGTGTTGTATTCGGGATGCCCGGTAAAGCGGTAAGTCTTGGGGCGGCAACGTATATTCTCCCTCCTGATGAGATTGCACAAAAGTTGATTGAACTTGCAAGAAATGCATAATGTATATTCAATTAGATGAGGTTAAACGTCTATTCGGTCTGCGGATATTACTTTCGATAGGTGATAAGAAATGCGTGTTGATAGAAGTAATGATAAAATCAGTTCTGATAAAATTAATTTTGATAAAATCAGTTCTGATAAAATGAGTTCTGGTAAAATGAGTTCTCATAACAAATCGGAGCAGGTACATATTCTTGTAGTTGAAGATAGTGTAACTCAGGCACTCAAACTCCAATTTACTCTGGAAGAAGAAGGGTATTATGTGTCTTTAGTGTCCAATGGTGTTAAGGCACTTGAATTTATTAAAACTTCCAGGCCAACGATTATTATTAGTGATGTAATCATGCCTGAAATGGATGGATTTGAACTTTGCAAAAAGATTAAGGAATCCGAGACATTTAAAGAACTTCCGGTGATTATCCTTACCTCTCTTAATAATCCTAATGACGTTATCAGAGGGCTGGAGAGCGGGGCAAGTCATTTTTTGATGAAACCATGCAGTGATGCCTACCTTATTTCCAGAATCAAATTCGTGCTTGCCAATATCGCAATGAGGATTGACAGAGGTACAGGGATAGATGTTGGAGTTGAAATTTTTTTCAGGGGTAAAAAACAGTTTCTCTCTGCTGACCGGTTTCAGATGCTTGACCTTCTTCTATCAACCTATGAGGATTCGGTTCAAAAACAATCTGAACTTGAGGCTGCCAACAACGAATTGATAATTGCAATAGAGTCACTTGAGTCTTCCAGAAAAGAGTTGGTTCAGGCTAAAGAAAAGGAAGAACGGGCGAGAAAAGATGCTGAAAGAGCCAAAGAAGAGGCCGAACGGGCAAGAGAAGAGGCTGAATTATCAAAAGAAGAAGCTGAACAGGCAAGAGAAGAAGCTGAATTATCAAAAGAAGAAGCTGAACGGGCAAATCGTGCTAAAACCGAGTTTCTTGCAAATATGAGCCATGAAATACGTACTCCAATGAACTCTGTG
>JADGBP010000297.1 GCA_015231395.1 Desulfamplus sp.
ATGATGAACTTTCTTATGACATGGAGTCCGTTCCTTTGAAAGAGATGGAGGAGCGTATGATTTACCACACCCTTGATCGGACTGAAGGTAATCGTACCCATGCGGCAAAACTGCTTGGCATAAGTGTTTTAAATTTGCATCGTTTTTTAAAGCAACCTCTTTTTTTTGACGCTCCCTTGTTTTCGTAAAAAGTCTTTCGGCACAAAGTTTAATTTTTTCCACGGACAGAGGTTTGACAATAAAATCCATTGCACCGTGCCTCATCAGTGCCACAGCCTCCTCAACTAAAGGTTGTTCTGAAATTACAATAACTTCAGTATCAGGCTTGCTATCTTTGACTTTTTTCAGGAAATCAAGGGCGGAAAATCCAGGAGTATCAAGGTCGGCTATAACAAGAAGAAACTCTTTGTCCATAACTGCTGACAATGCATTAAAACCATCATGTATGGCATCCACTTTATATCCGATATCTTCAATGACCCGGGTAATCTCCATTCTTTCCCTGAAGTCGTGCTGTATAATCAGAATCCTATGTTCAGCCATATCAAACTAACCTCTATTTGTATCAGTGTTTTCAGGAACTTGAAACTTTCTCCGCCAATGCAAGCGTGGTAAGTCTCTCTTTTGCAAGACGTGCCCATATGGAGTCATCAGTACCAGCCACTTTCTCAAATGCCTCCTTTGCTTTTTCAATGGCATTGGCTTTCTGGTAGGCATCACCCAGCATAAAGACAATATCAACAGAGTTGAGACCTGCGGTATCAGATATTTTTAATGCCATATTAAATGCGTCTGCCGCTTTTATAAATAATTTCTGCTCAAGATAGGATTTTCCAAGAGATTTGTATGCACCGGAAATCAAATCATAATTTTTTCCGGTTGCCGAGGCATATTCTTTTACAGCTTTTTCAAAAAGATCTGTAACTTTCTTCCACTCATTCAGTTTTTGGTAAATCTGGGCTTCACGACTAAGGATATTGCCCTTTTCAATCCTGTCTTTGCTCAATTCATATGCACTTCTAAAACTTTTTCCGGCTTTGGTCAACTCTCCCTTATTAAAAAGGATATTCCCCGTTCGGAAATGAGCTTCTACTTTTTGAGGGCTTGCTTCAGCACGCTCAATATATGACTTTAACATATTTAGAGCATCATCTTTTCTGCCCGATTCATCCATGGCAACTCCCAGACCGAAGAGAAGTTCAAGAGGCCGTTCATTTTGTTTATACTGTTTATAGGACTCCATCAACTGGTTAAATGCCTCCTCATATATATGAGCATCCAAGTAGGCAAGCCCTGTACTCAAAAAAATTTCTTTACTTTCTAACCTATCCAAAAGCATTTTTGCCCCTTCATAAATTTTAAGTACATCAGGATATTCTCCTGCTTTGAGCTTGGTTTTAAAAAGGGATTCGTAAGCACTCTGCATAAGCTTGATAGCATCATATCTCAGCCCTGTAGGATGTGTCGCAAGAAGGTTTTCAATCTCCTCTATACACTTTTGGTATTCACCATTTTTATTGTAGAGTTCTGCAAGGCGCATCATTGCCACACGAGCAAGTCTGTGATCTCCAAAATCCTTTTTTACCATATTGTAAAGTTCTTCAATCTTGGATCTATCCGTCTGACACAAGGCAAGACCCATTGCACTGTCAAGGAATCCGTCTGTACCTGGAAATTTATCCATAACAAACTGATAAACTGCTTTTGCCCGCTCCATTTTTTTTTCATAATAATATGTATCCCCAACTTTTGTCATGATTGCATCTTTATCAATGATATCAGCAAACAGATTATAAACCCGGGTTAAGGCTTCTCTGGCAGGAATACTATTGTGCAATGCATACTCAGCTTCTCCGATACTGCGGAGCACTTCGGGTGAATCATAAACAATTTCAGGATTGCCCTCCACAAGCGAGGTGAGAATATCCCGTGATTCAATATAATTAAATTTTTTAAACAGTGCCTTGCCAAGACCCACGCCGGCATCAACAGCATAAACACTATCTGAATAGTTATCAAATACATTCCTGTAAGTCTCAATTGCTCTGTCATTATACTCTCTATCGTTCTTTCCTTTTTCATCATAAATCATTGCAAGATAATAAAGAACTTCAGGCATTCCAAGATAGGATTTATATTCATTAGCAACAATGGTAAAATGACCCTCTGCAACAGCAATGTTATCCAGTTTATAATAAATCAAAGCTAAGGATGCATGGGCAAATGGAATAAGAGGAGATGATGACCAATTGACAAGAAGATTGTGAAAAAATGATTCTGCTTTGAGCAACTGCTGGAAATCAGACTGGTCCATAGACTGATAAAAGGCATAAGCTGTCAAAAAATTAACATTCTCAAGACACTCTGTCCCACCTTTTTCAAGATAGCCGTTAAGAAGATCAAAGGCATTTTGCCACTCTGACTGTTTAAGAAGCAAGTATGCTTTTTTAAGATCCTTGTCACTGCATGACATTAAATCTGCTACTGCTACTATATCAGTTATATCACCGGCTATATCGGATAATCTGTTTTTTCTGGTGCCGTATTTCTTTGGAACTCCCTTTTCAGTGTTCACTGTTCCACTTTTCAGGTCGGTTGCCTTTGAAGCAGTTGTAGTTGCTTCAGCAACTACTGAAACCGATTCTTTTATGCTCTGTGAAGATTTAATAATCTCCTGGCTTGTTTTTGTGCCTGATCCGGATTTTGAAATTTTATCTGATTTTGTTTGTGTCTTTGTCCTTTTTGCGTTCAGTTTATTTTTGCTTGAAGAGCTTAATCTTTTTGAACTGGATTTTGATTTTTCATTGACTGTATTTCCATTGAATTTGATCATGAAATTAAGACCACTCTTGTCCCAACTGTGCTCTATTGATTTTAAAGGGACTTTTCCAGTCACAACAATTGCAAGCACATTTCCCGGAAGTTCCTCCACCTCAATATTTCGGATTATATCACTTGATCTATTCCGGTTATTCATACCCTTTACAGGACGAATATTTTTAAGGGCAATGAGCAGTTCCTTATCATCAACCATAATCACCTTACCCGGAATTCGTTGTGTCATCTGAAGCCGTATTCCTGATTGTCCGTCTAAAAAAATACCAATAAGCTCTGCATTTTTGGCAATTGCAGAGTTCATCGGGAACAAAATGCAAAATATCACCAAGATGCATAACACCAGCAATAATCCGGTATCATGAACATAAGCAGCTTCGCTGCAATTATTGCAGGATTGAATATTGCAGGATTGAATATTGCAGGATTGAAAAGAGTTTAGACCTTTTAGATTGAATCCAAATTGTAGAGACTCACGACCGTGCGTTTCTACTGCATTCCTGTTAGATTGAAATTCCTTAATAAAAATACAATTGGAATCATGCGGGATATCAACTCTTTTTTTTGTCGTTTTTTTAGAGTACATAATCATTTGTGTCATTTCCAACCCTTTATGATCCAGCGTGGGTGTTATCAGGATAAAGAAAGAATTATTAACAGCCATAATTCAAAAATATATAATGCAAAAAAAATATATGAAATTCCCCGTTGCAAACAAGGATGTGTCTTTAAAACATTACAACGCCAAGGGTCGGGATATTAAACCCGAGCTT
>JADGBP010000298.1 GCA_015231395.1 Desulfamplus sp.
CATGAGCGTTTAATACGATAATATGTCCATAATTGACAAAATAAGTAAGGAGAAAGAATCATGACACTATGGGAAAAAGCCAAAGCGGAATTTATAGATATCATTGAATGGACAGATGATTCCGCTAATACAATGGTTTACAGGTTTCCAAGATATGACAATGAAATAAAATACCGGGCACAGCTCATTGTCCGTCAATCACAAGCTGCTGTTTTCGTAAATAAAGGACAAATCGCAGATGTCTTTCCCTCAGGGCACTACAGCTTGGATACAGACAATCTTCCTATTCTTTCAACCATTGCCGGCTGGAAATATGGATTTCACAGCCCTTTTAAGGCTGAAGTCTATTTTGTTAACCTGAAGAATTTTACAAATCTCAAGTGGGGTACAAAAAACCCTGTGATACTAAGAGACCCGGAATTTGGGCCTGTCAGATTGAGGGCATTTGGGACTTATGTGGTAAAAATATCTGATCCTGTAAGGTTTATAAAAGAGATAGTAGGCACAGACGGTCTTTTTACACTGGAAAAGGTGACCGAACAGCTAAAAAATTTAATTATCACAAGATTTTCTGACCTTATTGGAGAAAAAAAGATTCCTGTACTGGATTTGACCGAAAATTATGATGAGCTCTCCAATGTTCTGACACGTATAATAGCACCTGAATTTCTTGAGTATGGATTGGATATAACCAAACTTCTTGTGGAAAATATCTCTTTTCCCGCTGAAGTTGAAGAAGCAATGGACAAAAAAAGCAGCATGGGGATTGTTGGCAATTTAGATGATTATTTTAAATATCAGAGTGCCAATGCAATGGAGATAGCCGCACAAAATCCTGGCGGGGATGCATCGGCAGGCGTAGGCATGGGAATGGGATTTGCTATGGCAAACCAGATGGGAGAAATTATGAAAAAATCTTCTGGAGCTGAAACCAAGCCTTCGTCAACTGAAAACAGGTCTTCATTAACTCCCCCTCCCCTGCCTGAAACAGAACCTGAAGTTGAATATTACATCGCCAATAAGGGAAAAAAATTCGGCCCTCTTGAACTCAATGTGATACGTCACAACATTAAAAAAGAGAAAATCCAGCCAGACACCTTGATTTGGCGGCAAGGGCTTGAAGGATGGCAAAAAGCTGATACTCTTATTGAGCTTTCATCCGCGTTTGAAAGTGTGCCTCCGCCACTTCCGGATATGATTGATTGAAACGTTGCAAAGTAGGATTGATTGATGCGTTGCAAATATTTATTATTCAACAGAAATTATTAAACAGAAATTAAGGATTATTAAACAGAAAAAATTCTTGACAAGATTTAATCTTCCATGTAGAAAGCCTACGTTTAAATTTGATTTTAAGAGCGGGAATAACTCAGTGGTAGAGTGCGACCTTGCCAAGGTCGAAGTCGCGGGTTCAAATCCCGTTTCCCGCTCCAAATTTAATATGTTGTCCGCTCCAAATTTAATATGTTGTCCGCTCCAAATTTAATATGTTGTCCGCTCCAAATTTAATATGTTGTCCGCTCCAAATTTAATATGTTGTCCGCTCCAAATTTAATATTCTCCCTTATTCAGCCTTCCAATCTACCTTGATTTTTCTAAAATATCCCGATTCTATTTTGTCTTGATTCTTCCGAATAAATTTTTGATTCTTCCGAAAAAGTTCTTGATTCTTCCGAATCAACTTACGGTATGCAAAAACAACTTATTGTACATGCTGCTTATTGATTATTTATCCGCACAATTTATCCGCACAATATCGTAACAATCCCCTGATTATTTATCTTTAGTTTTCTCCCTTGACTTTTAGACTTTTTTACGTCTAACCTTTTCAGCATTCATAAAATATTCACTCATAAGCAAAAATGCTTTTTAAATCAGGAGAAATAATGATGTTGGCTCATACCTTTTCTGTATATGATTTGATCAAAAGAAATGCTATGCTTTTTCCAGATGCAACCGCCCTTGTTGATGGTGAAAAATCGTTGACCTTTAAGGATTTTTTTATCCATGTAAATTCTCTTGCTTCCGGACTTTCACTTTATGGAATCAAGCCTCGTCAAAGTGTTGCCGTCCTTTCCATGAACCGGCTGGAATATCTTGTTCTGTATGGTGCTGTCTCTGCCATAGGTGCCATACTTGTTCCACTAAACTGGCGATTATCTTCAGATGAACTGGCGTATATTCTCAAGGATTCTGGTTCAAAGTTACTTTTTTTTAATTCAACACAAAAAGAGCAGGCTTTCACTTTAAAAGAATCATCAGGATTTAATGGGCAATTAGCCTGTTTTGATGAACAGAATCTTATGGCATTATCTCAAGATTCTGGCATGGCAGCATCTCAAAATTCTGCTATGGCAGTACAAGATTCTGGCATGACCGTATCAAAAAATACTAATATTGATGCCGATTCTGATATTGATACTTTAAGTTATGTTGAAATGACTCGGCAGGGAGCAGCGTCTGCTCTTGAATTTACTCCATTTATGCTCCAGCCCAATGATATATTTGCCCTTATTTACACTGCCGCAATTGCTGGAAAACCAAGAGGTGCGGCTTTATCCCACAGCAACATTATAGCGAGTAATCTTCAAACATCTCTTACCATGAATCTTGGAAGTCAGGATGTTTATTTGAACATGCTTCCCCTTTTTCACATCACTGGAATGAATCTTTCTCTTGCTGTAATGCACATGGGGGGAAAGAATATCATAATGGAAAAATTCAATGCTTCGGAAGCTCTTTCAAATATTCAAAAAGAGAAGGTTTCTCTGATGGCAAGTTTTCCGCCTATTCTGACTGCTCTTATGGATGAGATGGATAAAAAGAACATTACGGATATTAAGAAAAGCGATAATATTAATACGAGTGACAACATTAATAAGGACGACATTAATCAGAACGATAACATTAATCAGGATGATAGTATTAATAAGGACAATAACATTAACCCCTTTGTATATGACCTCTCATCATTGAAAAATACCGTTGGGATAGACTCACCCGAGACTATCCGCAAATTCACGGAAAAGACCGCAAGTCGTTTTTGGGTACTTTATGGACAGAGTGAAACCTCCGGGTTTGTCACGCTCTCTGACTCATCAGAATGCACGGGTTCTGCGGGTCGTCAATGCTGTATATCCCATGTCGCGATTGTTGATGAAAACGATGTGGTGCTGCCTTCTGGGCAAAGTGGTGAAATTGCAGTGTGCAGTCCTGTTGTGTTTCAGGGATTCTGGAGAGGCAGTTGCGATGAATCCGACTCCGACTCCGCAGTTCAAAATCGTGAAAATACCTTAATTCAAAGATCTGAAGGTAATACAATTATAAAGCATGATGATGCTTTAATTGTAAAACATTACAATACTTCAACTGTAGCGAGTTACGATACCTCAACCATACGCAATGGTTGGCATCATACCGGAGATATCGGGCATATTGACTCTAATGGATATCTATGGTTTGAGGGAAGAAAATCTTGTGATAATTAAATTTTTTAGCTGTTCGGTCACCTTTTCCAGTGTAAAAAGACCGTCTGTGCCTACTATCTCTTTTATAAACCTTACAGGATCAGATATTTTTACCACATAAGTCCCA
>JADGBP010000299.1 GCA_015231395.1 Desulfamplus sp.
GTATTGATTGGGACGGCAAAGATAATGGTGGTAATCCTGTTAAAGATGGTTCATATACTTATCAAGTACTTGCAAACACCGGCTCTGGCTATGCACCTCTTCCCACAACCATAACCGGAAAAGTTGACGGGATTACATATCAGAATGGCAAGGCATATCTTGATATTGGTGGTGCTCTTATGAACCCTGATTCAATTGTAAAAGTTTCTGAGGTTAAGGCAGAGACCAAGCCCTCATCTACGGCTCTGGACTATCTTGGCAAAGACATCTCGTATTCAGGTCATCTTTTCGGGGTTGAAGGAGACAAAATCTCTGGTACAGGCATGAAATTTGAATTGAAAAATCAGGAAAATGTGGCGATTGAAATTCTTGATTCAAAGGGCAATCTGGTCAATAGTGTTAATATTCCGGCAGAAAATACAGTTACAGGTGAGAATGTCGTGAGATGGGATGGTACAGGCAGTTCAGGAAAGCCTGTAGCAGACGGAATATATTCGTATTCAGTCAAGTCAGAATCTGGCGATGCAAAGATGTCTGAATCAGGAGAAGTGACCGGCATCAAATATATTAATGGAACGCAATATCTGGTCGCTGGCAAGGATGGCGATCTTGTCAGCATATCGGCAGTCACGGGCATAAACAGCTAATTTAAATGCTGTTTTGTAAGTTGTAATGACGCTTCCCGCCCCAAGGGGCGGGGTATGAACCCAAGCTTCGCAATCAAATAAAACAAAAATCAAACTAAACAAAACAGCCGTTTTTAGTAAAAAAGAGCAGGGAGGAGGAGAATATCATGGCACTATCAAGCTCACTTTATACAGGCACCAGCGGATTGATCAACATGGGTAATACCATGCAGGTTATCAGTAATAATATTTCCAATTCAAATACCGTGGGATTTAAAAAAGGTACCGCAGCCTTTGCCGATACACTCAGCCAGAGTATTGCAACCCAGGCAGGTACGGGTCAGGTGGGAAGAGGCGTTGGTATAGGAGAGGTTGCCAAAGTTTTTGATCAAGGCTCACTCCAAAGCACCGGTAATACAACAGACCTTGCAATTGGCGGTGATGGTTTTTTTATTGTTAAAAATGAGGGCGGCGGCTCTCTATATACAAGAGCAGGTAACTTTAAGTTCGACGATACAGGCAAGTTTGTAAATCCACAAGGCTTTGTTGTGCAGGGATGGAATTTAGATTCTGAGACTGGTCAGGATGTCGGGGCAATAGGCGATATTATTATGACAAGTTTCACATCTCCTCCTGCTAAAACGACCGAGATGACGGTTATATCAAATCTTAATTCCAAGGCAGAGAGCCAAGCTGATGTAATGGCAAATTTCTGGGATGGAAGTTTAACAGCCATAAAAAACATGGAAAATTCCAAATACAGCTATCAAACAGTTGTTAAGGTTTATGATTCATTGGGAAGCACTCATGATGTAACCATTTATTATGATAAAAAAGGATCATCTACTGCTGGTGATGAATGGGAATACATGATTGCGACCAATCCGATAGATGACAAAAGAGCACTTGTTCAAGGAACTGAGGGACAGGGACTTTTGGCTAAAGGGACAATTACTTTTAGCAAAAGTAGCGGTAACATTGTTGATCTTACCATGTACAGGTTTGATGGCAGAATTGGAAATCTTAATACAAACGGCGGAGAAAATAAAGAGACAGATGTCCATTTCAAAGTTATAAACAGCGATAAAATGTTAGAAGATGGATATGATTTTGGACTCACGTATGATCCTTTAAACACATCAGGAACTGCTCCTAACAAATGGGATATTACTCGTCCTACATCGCCCACGGCAGCTCTTGCAGCTTATAATGGCACTCTTGCTACCACTCCTACCACTGCCATTGCTACTGTTTTAGCGGGAAGCAGTGATCAAAAGATATTAATTGATCTGGATGCTGATGGAGAAGCAGACCTTGAGATTAACTTAGATAAGCCAGCAACAACGGGGAACGTAATTAATTTTGATATATGTGCTGAACAAGATATTCATGTTCAAGGTGTTGATGGAGATACATATCAGGGAGATACTATGGACGGAAATACTACCGTACAGATAAATGATCCAACGGTGATTACAAAAGATTTAACTCCTATTGATATTGTGTGGGATCCTACTGTCAATGGTAATAAGGGAATGTGGGTATGGGGTACTATGACACTGGCTGCCGGTGTCTCTACTGTTTTTCCAGTGCCTGCTCTTGTCGGAGCTTCCCCTAATCAGACCCAAGCAACGCCTCCTAGTATTACTGGTACTGTTGCTGATCCACTTTATCCTAATGCAACTCTTTCCGGAGATAAAGACAAGGCAATAATAAACTTAGACGGCTCAACTGGTTCAAATGATAAAGAAGATATAGTTTTTTCTTTTAAGAACGCTTTAGTGAATGCGAGCAGTATCTCTTTTAGCCTCAACGGATCAAACGCATGGACAAAAGTTGACAAACCAGAACTTGAAGAGACAGGATATTTTAATTTCAAGACAGATTTTCTTGGTGGAGAGTTCGGGGCAACAGAATCCATGATTAAGCTTGATATGGGAACTCAGTATCTTAATCAAACTTTTACAAAAGATGCCATGTCAACCACCCAGTTTGCAAAGGCATCAACCACTGTATATCAGGATGCTGACGGTTATGCGTCAGGAAGCCTTGAAGGTGTTGATATTTCAATTGACGGCACCATTACGGGACAGTATTCCAACGGAGAGCTGCTTCCCCTGTTTCGTGTAGGGCTTGCAAAGTTTCTCAATAATAACGGACTGTTCAGTGTTGGAGGAAACCTTTTCCGAGAGACCCGGGACAGCGGTTCAGCCATTACCAACAAACCTGGTGAGAACGGGCTTGGAACCCTCAGCCCCAACTCACTTGAGATGTCTAATGTTGATATTTCAGAGGAGTTTGTTAATATGATAACAACCCAGAGGGGATTTCAGGCAAACTCAAAAACTATTACAACTGTAGATGATATGCTAAATACTGTAATTGGTATGAAGAGATAATATTTAAATTGTATGATTAAATTGCATGAAAATATAATCTTTAAATTGCATGAAGATATGATTTTTAATCTGTCTGAAGAGATTCTTTTTAAGCAGAATGTTGATTTTTTAGCTGGTTTCAAATAAGGATAGAAAACTTAACTTGAAAAAAAAAGATAACGATTCTAAGAAAGATAAAAAAACAGCTTCTCAACCTGTAAGAGAGACTTCAGGAGAAGGACAGTCTGGCAAAAAATCATTTTTGAGAAAAATATTCAGTCTTAAATTTATGATTATATTTTTTCTTCTGATTCTGATTATTGGAGGTGCTGCTTTTGCCGGATGGTTCTTTTTTTTCAAGAAAAGTGCCGCAGAGCTTGGAGTGACTCTGGATGAATACAATGATATGCTTACCCAGATTCATGGTGCGACTGTTTTAAGTATGGATACCTTCCTGAAAACACAAAACAATCAGACATCGTCCACTACAAGATTTGTTGAGGGATTGTTAGAAAGGGTTTTTAAGCTCTGCTCACCGAGAATTTCCCTGTCTGTCCGACAGGCAGGCTCTCTGTTTAAAGACAAAGCC
>JADGBP010000029.1:0-3966 GCA_015231395.1 Desulfamplus sp.
CGAATGAAATGCCAAGATGGCCATCCATGACCGATGCCATTAGTAAAATGGTCAATGCTTACTCTAACGGTGCCAACAAGTATGAGCGTTTAGGCGATTGGGCAGAGAGAATCGGATGGGAAAAATTCTTTCAAGTATGTGAACTTGATTTTACCCATCACCTTATTGATGATTTCCGTCAGCAGGCATATATGTCATGGCGTCAGTCAACCCAGTTCAAATTCTAATCCTGTGATTTTTTAAGGATCATATGAACTGCTTAAGGGTTTGATGAACTGTTTAAGGGTTTGATGAACTGTTTAAGGGTTTGATGAACTGAAATTATATCAGCCGAAGTGTCTGAAACCTTGAAGGCACTTCGGCTATTATGATTTAGACCGTGATTCTTTAAATAAATCAAAAGCTTTTCAAATTAGAATAAATACTATAAAAAGCTTTTAAAAAATAAAAAGGGGAAATAACCATGAGTGAACTTCTCTCCAACAAAGAAGCCGCGACTCAGGCCGTTGTTGATTTTATGACAAAAAAGTCCAAAAACAAATCCAAATTTTATTTTAATGATTTTCAGGATATTTTTCCTGATGATAAACTCAGAGAGATCAAGAAAGTGGTTAATCATATGGTCACAGATGGTGTACTTGAGTACTGGTCAAGTGGAAGTACAACCATGTATGGACTTAAAGGTGGCGGTAAACAACATGACTCTGAGGGTGAAGTTTAAATTTTAATTAAGCCTTTGAATTCCATGCACTATCATGACAAAAAAATCGCCGGAGTTATGATTGCCGGACTTAAAGGGGGAACCGGAAAAACGGTGATAACCCTTGGGATTGCGGCTGCATGGCGTAAACTTGATATTAATATTGCTCCCTTTAAAAAAGGGCCAGATTATATTGATGCCGGCTGGCTTGCACAGGCAGCCGGTCGGCCCTGCTATAATCTTGATACTTTCCTCTGCACCCCCTCTCAGGTACAACAATCTTTTATAAAAAACTCATCTGTTGCTGACATTGCCCTTGTTGAGGGTAACCGTGGTCTGTATGATGGCATTGATACCGATGGTCATACCAGCACGGCAGAGATTGCCAAACTTTTAAATCTTCCCGTTATTCTTGTTCTCGACTGTACAAAAAGCACCAGGACAATGGCTGCCTTGCTAATGGGATGTATCCATTTTGATCCGCATGTCCATATCATGGGAGTTATTTTGAATCAGGTGGCAGGCAAACGCCACGAAGGCAAGGTCAGAGACAATATCCAAAGATTCTGTAATATTCCGGTCTTTGGTTCGGTACCTAAACTAAGTGTTGACGATTTTCCTGAAAGGCACATGGGGCTTATTCCGTCTGCCGAACATGCTCTTGCAAGTCAATCTATCGAATCCGCAGCAAAAGTCGCAAAGTCATATATTGATCTGGATGCTTTGTATCAGGCGTGCATAAGATTTTCCAACGATTACGGATTTAATCAATCTGATGAAAATACAATCCAATCGGCTACAAACTCAATTCAACCTGACGAAAACCCAATCCAATCTGACATAAGCTCAAACCCAATCCAATCTGACCAAAACCCAATCCAATCAGATACAAACTCAAGTCAACCTGACCAAAACCCAATCCAATTTGAAATCTACTCAAGTCAATCCGACTTAAACCCAAGTCAACCTGATGAAAAACCAGTTCAATATAACATATGCCATAATATTCACTATAACACGCACAATGATGACAAACCGGTAATTGGAATCATACGTGATTCCGCATTTCAGTTCTATTATCCTGACAATCTGGAAAGCCTTGAAGAGCAAGGGGCTGTATTGCAGCTTATCAGTCCTCTTACTCAGGCGCATCTGCCAAAGGTAGATGCAATATATATGGGAGGTGGTTTTCCTGAGACCCACGCTGCCCAGCTTGCAGACAACATAACATTTAGAAATGAGCTTAAGAACCTCGCAGAAAAAGGTTTGCCCATATATGCAGAGTGCGGCGGGCTGATTTTTTTAGGTAGAAGCCTTACTCTGGATGGGACTGTCTATCCTATGGCAGATATCCTCCCCCTTACCTTCGGGCTTTCACAACGACCTGTAGGGCATGGTTATACTGAAGTCAAAGTGGTCAATGAAAATCCGTTTTTTGAGGTGGGAGAGATTATTCGTGGACATGAGTTCAGATATTCACACATCATAGATATTGACTATCAGGAAAAGGATATGGCTTTTTCCATGATTCGAGGCAAGGGCATTACCGCTAAAAAGGATGGATTTTTTAAATATAATGTTTTTGGCACTTATACCCATATTCTTTCATCCGGTACTCCTGCATGGTCAAATGCCATAATCAGAAAAGCTCTGGAATATAAAAGTCTGTGTCAGTTAAAAACCATTTGTTAATTTTTGGAAGGTATCCGGTACCTGGAAAAACCAAAACCCGTTTGATTCCTGCATTGGGAGCATTGGGGGCGGCAGAGTGCCATAGAAAGTTGACAGAAAAAACTGTTCTGGTCGCCCGAAATTTTGTGCTTGCCCAAGATTTTGTGCATAATAATCAAAGACAATTTCTGCGTAATCAAAAACAATTTACAAACCAACGTGATATCTCTTCATTTATCCGGTTTTATTATGATGGTGGCTCAACAGAAAAATTTCAAAACTGGCTTGGCAGTGGAATTAATTTTCAAAAACAGACCGGCAGAAATCTTGGTCAACGGATGCGTAATGCAATTGCCGACTCATTTGAAAAAGGTGCTGAAAAAGTGGTGCTGGTCGGGACTGATCTTCCAGATTTGACTGTTGCACATTTTCAAACTGCTTTTGATTCTCTAAATACCCATGACCTTATTCTGGGCCCGAGTATGGACGGCGGATACTGGTTAGTTGGCATGAGAAAAAATACGACTAACAACGTGATGAATGACAATCATGCAAAGTTGAAAAACAGACCTAAAAAAAACAGACCAAAAAAAATCGAAATAGTCGCAGATATTTTTGATAAGATTGACTGGAGCACAGAGAGGGCTCTTGCCCAGACCCTTGCTGCGGCAGCACAGTTAAATCTTAAAACTTATCAGCTTGATCTGTTAAATGACCTTGATACTCCTGATGATCTTGAAGCCCATGATCCAAATATGGAACAGTTTCCGGTTATTTCAGTAATTATCCCCACACTCAATGAAGCCGACCGTATTGGAAGAGTCATTGATTCTGCACTCAATCCCAATTGTGAAGTAATTGTTGTAGATGGAGGTAGCACCGATGAAACCATTGACATTGCAAGGAAAAAAGGGGTAGCCAAAACAATAAACGGAAGCAAGGGCAGGGCAGGGCAGCAGAATCTCGGAGCTAACGCTGCCAGAGGGGATATTCTTCTATTTCTCCATGCAGACACATTGCTGCCGCCCAATTATGCAGAATCTGTTTTTATGGCGTTGCTGGATAAAACGCAGATAGCCGGAGCTTTTACGTTTAAAACTGATTCCACTCATCTGATGTTGAGGTTTATCGCCTTGGGTGTGAATCTTCGCAGCCGATGGCTCAATCTGCCATATGGGGATCAGGCACTTTTTTTTCGCAGGTCTGTTTTTGAGGCGGCTGGAGGATTTCCCGAATCTCTAATTGCCGAAGATCTTTTACTTATGAGAAATCTGCTTAAACAAAAGAGAATTAACAAAGAAAAACTTGCTATTCTGCCTCTTTCCGTGATCACTTCTGCTCGTAGATGGAACTCCATTGGCATTTTACGCACCACCATTATTAATCTGGTTATTTTATTCGGCGTGTTATTTGGGGTTTCTCCTGAATGGCTTGCCGGGTTGTACAGAGTAAAAAAATGATAATTTTACCGTGAAAAGTCTTAATCGTTAAACAGAGATGGAGGAGTCGGCAGATTATCTTGGGTACTGGATATTGTAATACCATTATCGCTCCAACTAAAAACCTCTCCGTTCAGGATAATTTTTTCTTTATTG
>JADGBP010000029.1:4061-10802 GCA_015231395.1 Desulfamplus sp.
GTTTACCGTGAAAAGTCTTAATCGTTAAACAGAGATGGAGGAGTCGGCAGATTATCTTGGGTACTGGATATTGTAATACCATTATCGCTCCAACTAAAAACCTCTCCGTTCAGGATAATTTTTTCTTTATTGAACCAGACTGTCAAATCGTCTGGATCCTGCTTTGTTTTTTCCAGTTCGATTGTTGGTGTACCCACTTTGAAGAGTTCATTGGTATATTTTATTATTTTCGACAATTGCTCATCAGAGCGAATGATTTGGGATTTGAATACCATCTCTATATCATAGCCTTCTAATTCGGTCTTGTCTGCCGCAAGCTTTTCAAGAACCAGGGAAATGGATATTTCGGCAGAACCTTTGTTCTTTATAAATGTTTTGATCGGAAATACATTTTTAAAGGTCAGTACTGTCATTTCTGGAAAATTGGGCATAACTGCGGCATCAGCCGGATAGAATTCTTTCTCACCTGTCTCATCATTCTGTAACTCTTTTTTACCATCCTTATTTTTGTTTTCACTATCTTTATTCTTGTTTTGACTATCCTCATTCTTACTATCAATATCCTTATTCTTGTTTTCACTGTTTTCATTTTTGCTATCAATATTCCTGAAGCTCAACGTCACCAGTGAATTTTCAGTCATCCAGCGTGTTGGCAGAAAAAGTGAAATATTATTGCCCTTAAAAATATTTAGGGGATTTAAAAGTGACTTGTCTGCGGTCTGCAACAACACATGATTAAATTCAGGCTGTATTCTTTTTAAAATATCACTGTTTCTAATTTGCCCGTAGAGCCACAGCAGATCGTAATTTTTAACTTTATCATTGTTAAGAATCATATCCATTATTCGATTGAAGACATCACTTCGGGCGTTCAGCAATAAAGCAGGACCTATCGAGCGGATCATATCAGGAGAGTCGATAAAGGCGATATGACCGTTATCTAAATTACGCATAATCAGCTTACCTGCTGCGTCAGAATCTCCCATACGTGCATACTGAAGGGCAGCGAACAGGATATTTCCCCAATCAGCATCATCAGAATTGGCTAAAATCAAGCCCAAATCGCGTTTAAGCATGTCATTAGAATTTACCTGCTCCGCCGTCAGCATGGTTTTGCACATAGCTACAGAAGCTGCATAAGGATCCTTTCTCAAGATTCCTTGATGGATTTGCTGAAATTGATTGAAGCAATGAATCGCCTCATCATTTTTGCCGATCTCCTGTGCTGCCTGACCACGATAATACCAGTAGGGAGGAAATTTCTGGAAACTGTTTTCAATCCGCTCCAGTTTGCGATACCTTCTGGCAAGGTCAGATTCCTTTAAAATATCCGTATAATCGCTGAGCTGTTTTTCATTCAACCGCCACTCATCGGGAAAATTATATTTCCGCATCAATTCCCATGAATATTTCAGCAATTTTTTGTAAAAACTATTAAGCCCCTGCATGGTTTTTACTTCAATTGCCCATTTCCCTTCCTCTTTTTCTTTAGCATATGCATCCATTTGGGATCGGTAATTAAAATAAAAGGAACCTGTGGAAAGCACTGCACTTAAAATGGTCGTATAAGGGTTAATTATAATGTCTGTATCAAAAATACGCGATTTTACTCTGTTTTTAAGCTCTGTCTGGACATTTTTATCAAAGCGACTCAAAAGGTATTCACGTTCGTGATCCTGAATTTTAGAACTTATAAGCAGATCCATTAGCTCCTGAAGTAACGTGATGATGTCGGCATCAGGAATATTACTCAAATTCAGATTATTTATGATGGTATTGTATTCCTGGTCAAGAACCACTTTGTCGTTGTAAGTGATGATATGGGTCAAGGAGACTGCAATCAGGTTTAAGGATTGCAATACCTTAAGTTGGGTCTGTTCGTTATTAGGTTTGACATTTTGTTCAATATTGGGATTCACATTCTGTTCTGCCCAAATTTCCTTTGACATAAATATCCCTGACAATAAGATACAAACAAGAATCATCACCAACTGTAAATCTGTGATAAATTTTCGTTGAACGATCCACATTTTCATATTTCTATCCATTTAATAAAAAGTGGGAAACCTGAATATACAACTGTTCCCTGTTTTTGTCCTGAAGTGTTGCCTTGGAAACTTCAGGACTTATAATGTTTGCATTGACTATAGTCCTGTTAACATTAGGAAATAATCTGAGTTTCTCTTGAATCAGGAGTTCCATATTGTATCTCAGATTTTGGCTATCATTGACATAAGGATTTCTTAATTCATATTGCTTTTGGCACTGATCGAGAGCGAGTTGTCTCTTTTCTTCCGTTAGCAATGCTATATTCCAAGCAATGCAGGCTATATTCAAATAGTTCTGCTTATCCATATGCGTCTTGCCCATAATGATGTAATCATAAGCAACCTGAGTTAGCATTTCTGACATCTTAAGTTCTTGTCCATCTGATTTGTGTTTGTTGCAAGTCTTTTTTTTCTTAATCATTTTTGCTACAGCCTTATCAAGTTCAAGTTAATTTGAAGTTAATTTGTATAGACACAAAACCTGTTTCTACCACTCTTTTTTGCCTTATAAAGAGCTTGATCCGCCATTCTTAACAACTCGTCAGGTGAAGATTCTTGAGATGGAATTAATGTTGCAACTCCTTGACTTATACTCACATAGCCGTTTGTAGATGAATCAATATGGGGTATTTGAAGAGCAAATATCTCATTTTGAAAATTTTGAGCAACTTCGCAAGCACCATCTAAATCTGTGTTTGGCAAAATACAGCCAAACTCTTCACCACCATAACGAGCTACAAGGTCTATTTTTCGCTTTATCGATGCTTTAAGGCAATCAGCAACCCTAATAAGACAAGAATCACCTTCTTGATGTCCATACCTGTCATTAAACAATTTAAAATGATCAATATCGAGAATAATTAGAGAGAGTGAAGAGAAGTCACGAATACTACAATTCCAGACAGTTTTAATGTAGTCATTAAATCTTCGGCGGTTTGCTATTCCTGTCAATCCATCACGTAGAGATTGATTTTGTAAGAGTTGAGTTTTGATTCTAAGGTCAACATGGGTTCTAACTCTTACTTGCACCACAATGGGTCTAAAAGGTTTTATCACATAATCAACTGCACCAGCCTCAAATCCTCTTACCTCGTCCTCTTCTTCTGTTTTTGCTGTTATAAAAATAACGGGAATATCTTGAGTATTTGCAAATAACTTTAATCTTCGGCACACCTCATAACCATCTATTCCGGGCATCATAACATCAAGCAAAATAAGGTCTGGAGGATTATCTGACATTGCTATCTCCAAAGCTCTCTCACCGTTTGTTGCCACTCGGATATTATAATCTGATCGCAGAAGCTCATTTAATATCTTTAGGTTATACGGTTCATCGTCAACAATTAATATTGATAATTTTGCATTATTTGAATCCATTATGATTTATAAACCTCCAAAAAAATATTTGTGAGCTATTGAAAGATTCTAATGCAGTTTCTGCCGGAATTTTTTGCATCATACAGTGCATCATCTGCTGCTTTCATCAACTGGTGCAACCCTTTAGAATTTCTTTGGAGTTGGGAGATGCCAATGCTCATTGTACATGAAACCGTTATGCCGTCGATGTTCCATCTGACTTTTTCAATGGACTGACGAATTCTTTCCGCCACAATCTTGGCATGTTCCAGCGGCGTTTCCGGAAGGAGGACTGCAAACTCCTCCCCGCCGATTCGACCGAACAGATCGTTGAGCCGCAAGGAGTCAAGGCAGATTTGTGAAACATTCTTCAAGACCACATCTCCGGCATGGTGACCATAGGTGTCATTGACATTCTTAAAGTGGTCAATATCCATCATAAAAAAGGTGATGGGATGATTGTATCTAACGGCTCGGCTGATCTCCTCTTCCGCACGTTCCATGAAAAATCTGCGGTTGATGATACCGGTTAGAGAATCCATAGTAGCAAGCTGCGTCAACTCGCGTTCCAGCCGTTTTCTTTCAGAGATATCGGAAAAGAGGATAACAGCTCCTTCGATGCGATCATTTTCCCGAATGGGAGTGCTAACCAGCTCGACATCAAAGGCAGTGCCGTCCTTACGCCATAGCTTCCAGTCATTCATTCGAACGTGTTCCCCCAGTTTTAAGGTCTTGTACAGGGGCAATCTGTATCAAGACAATTGGAATGGGGTTGTTTTTTTTCTTCAGCCTCTTTTTCTTCCCCTTTAACGGTCTTGTCCGGATACCAGATTGAAATGCAGGGTTTTCCAGAAAGCTCCTCGACATCGTATCCCAGCATGGTTGCAGCAGCAGGATTGACAAATGTATGGGAGCAATCACAGTCAATTCCCAAAATACCCTCTCCTGCGGCTGTAAGAATCAAATCATATTTTCTGGAGAGGAGCTGAAGCGTATTTTCGGAAACCATTCTCATGAGGATCTCATATTCCAGGAGTTTTTGGGTTCTACGGAGGGTAAGATGGGTGTTGACTCTGGCTGAAATTTCCTCGGGCTGGTAGGGTTTTGTAATGTAATCAACCGCCCCCATATCAAAGGCTTTGAGTTTTTCGGAAATGGAATCCATGGCACTGAGGAAAATGATGGGCACCTCTCGGGTCGTCTCATTCTCCTTGAGTCTCCGGCACACCTCATAGCCGTCCATTTCCGGCATCATGATATCCAAAAGAATGAGATCCGGAACTTTTGAAAATGCCGATTCCAGAGCAATGGCACCACTGGGAGCCGGACGTACCTTGTACCCTTCTGCATTGAGGATGGTCAGCAGCAGTCGCAGATTCTGGGCATTGTCATCCACAATCAGGATATTCCCACCAATCAGGATATTCCCACTCTGGTGACTCTTGTCATTCGGTGTATTTTTATTGCTCCGTCTCATTTATATCCCCCATCGTTCTTTGTTTTTATTGCGAAGCTTGAATTCTTACACAGCACTGCTCTTTTTTTCAAGCATCGTCATGATTTTCTGATATTGAAAATTGGACGCCATTCGGGAGAGAATTGCTGCATTTTGGGCATCAGTTTTTTCAATTTCGCTGATGATGTTGTCAATAAGTTCCATATCAAGATCCACAATTGCCTGTTTTAAACGATTCTGCACGTCATGGGACACTGTATTTAGATCTAACTCATTTGGCAATGTATGTTCTCTTTGCAATGTACGTTCTCTTGGTAATGTACGTTCTCTTGGTAATGATGACAACAGAACTTCTCCATTTGCCTCATCCCCCGGAGACTTCTTCATAAATGGAGAGGGTAGAGTAGGGTAAGTTAACTGGCTCTCATTCCTTACGTCCTTTTCCCCTTCAGTACTTCCCCCTTCAGCACTTTCGGGGGTTTCGTAGATAAATTTGACACCAATATGTTTGGAAATGGCTTTAAAAATGTCCGATGCTAAAAAGGGTTTGCGGATAAAATCATCACACCCTGCCGATAAAATCTGATGTTTCTGTTCTTCAAAGGCACTTGCCGTTAGGGCAATAATCACCACGTCATCCCCGGTTGCACTCCCTTTGATGCGTCGGGAGGCTTCATAGCCGTCCAGCACCGGCATGCGGATATCCATCCATATCAGATGGGGGTGCCAGGATTCAAACATCTCTACGCCTTCAAGACCGTTGACCGCACATCTCACCTGAAATCCAACCGAAAGAAGCAGTTGGGTCAGCAAGTTACGGCTATCAGGGTTATCCTCGACAATCAGAATGCGAAAACTCTTCTGATTGGGTGCCAGACCAACTACTTTCTTTCTTTCTTTTTTGTGGATACCTTGTGTCAGAAACGGTGTCTTTACTGGTCGGACAGGAATGGAAAATCTGAATATAGAGCCTCTTCCCACCTTGCTGTCAACAGTAATCTCTCCTCCCCCCATGATCCGCACATATTCACGACAGATGGAGAGCCCAAGACCTGTTCCTTCACCTGATTTCAGTCCAGTCTGGGTCTGTGCAAATTTCTGGAACAGCTTATGTATTTCTTCAGGTGCAATTCCGATACCAGTATCTTCAATTTCAAAGGAAAGATGTGTTGTTTGATCATCGTGTTCATTGTATTCATCGTGTTTATCTTCAAAGGAAATACGTGTTCTTTGCTCATGGTGTTCATTGTATTCGTGTTTATCTTCAAAGGAAATACGTGTTCTTTGTTCATCATGTTCGTGGTGATCATTGTGCCCCTCTATTGTTTGTCCATTTTCTTGATGAACACGTAGTGCAATATAGCCCTGTTCCGTAAATTTGATGGCATTTCCCAGCAGATTGATGAGCACCTGACGCAATTTTTGCTGATCGCCCTCTAAAAAATCGGGAATATTAGGAGCAATATCCGTTTGTATGACAAGCCCCCTGCTCCTGCCACGAGAATCCATCATGGCCATGATATCCTCAATCATTTGATGGAAATCAAAAGCTTCCTGCTCAAGCTCGATGCGGCCGGCTTCAATTTTTGACATCTCAAGTATATCATTTATCAGAACCAGTAGGTGCATACCGCTTTTGAGGATAATCGACAGTTTTTCCTGCTGATCCGGGGTGGATTGACTATCTCGTTCCATGAGCTGGCTGAATCCGATGATGGCATTGAGCGGCGTTCTCAGTTCATGGCTCATGTTGGCAAGAAACGCACTCTTCGCCTTGTTGGCAGCCTCTGCTGCTTTTTCCGCCGCCTTGCGAACGCCTATCTCTTGCTCCAGCTCTGCATAGGAATTTTCAAGACGGGAGGTCATAATATTAAAGGATGC